>NZ_QQBG01000028.1 GCF_003339615.1 Candidatus Similichlamydia laticola | reverse complement strand
AAACATCTTTTTGAGAAACCTTCAGAAAAGAAGCGGAAGAGTCAATAGAGACAAGTTGACTGAAAAGAATCTTTTTTTCATTGAGCTTACTCTTTGCTGCTTCCAGATCTGGAGCCTGTACAGTCCCCTTGTACAGCTCCCCAGAAGGACGAAATGCTTCATAGCGGAACAACGCCATATTTTGTGCTCTCCCAGGAAACTTTGGATTAATCGACCCAACCTCCCTATCTTGACAGGGCACAGTCTATTTTCAATACTAGTTTTTCTGGTGTTTCGGCCACCTAATACATATGGGGTGATTGTTGGCACTACCCTTGCTCGCAGATGGAGGACTTGATCTATGCGACACGTATCCCTTTCCCTTAGAAGATTGTTCATGCTCTCTCTTGCTTCTCTCTTACCAGGCCTGCACGCTAACGAATGGCCTCCGCGTCTTCAAGATGAGGAAGCCTTCCAAGAGCTCTTTTGGAATGAGATACCCATCATTAGGGATGAGGCTTTACGATCTGCCCAAAGAGCGGAGAACAAGATACACTCTTTCCTCCAGGGCGAATTCTGGATTGAAGGAAAGAAACCGATCTCATCTCCCGACAAAACCATAAGGGGGAAGATTTTGGAAATGCCTGGAAAATGGGAACAGAAGAAAGCGACTCTTAGGGCCCTTGATTTAGATTAACTTTAAAGCTGTTGGCTGTTCGCAATATTATCCTTTCGATATTCTGAGGCGAGGTCTTATGTTGGGATCTCTTCTTCAAAACGACGTTCGAGGGGGACTCATGCAAGTCAGCTCTTTCTGGCAGAAGATCTTCACCCTTTTGGCCCTGGCGGCCTTTTCCTTGACTTCCGGCTTTTCAAGTCTCCTTGCGAAGGGGAAGAGTCTTCCAATTGGACTTACAGATCTGGAAGCAGCAAATTTGAGAAGAATCCAAGAAGAGCTGGCTTCAGAAAAAAAGGCCTTAGATCTCCTAAGTGAGCGAGCACGAGATCTGGTGGACAGTCGTGCTCCAGAAGAAGATTTTTCTGAGTTATATCAGGAAGCAAAAAGACGTAAAGGAAATATTTCCAAACTGGAAGAGGAATGGAGATCTCTGCGCAACATCAATATCCCTTCTGAAAGCGAAGCAATGTGGCACATGCCAGATGCCACGGTTGCGCAACTAGTCACTGACTTCGGTTCTCAAGACACTGTTTACATTGTGCCACCCGATATTGGAGCGACACGTATAGGCCTTATTGGCAATGTTTCCGTTCCAAAAGAGAGTTGGGAAGGCATGCTCGAATGGGTTTTGGCAGAGCAAGGGATAGGTGTACAGAGGGTAAATGCTTATTGCAAACAACTCTTTCACGTTAGTCAAGGCCCTCTTCGATTTAGCAAAATTCTCTCTAAAGAAGAAGATCTCCTCCTGATACGAGACAGTGAAGTAGTCTGTTTCCTTTTGGATACGAAAGGAATCGATACTAAGGCAACAGGTCTAAGTTTAGAGAAGATGCTCAGCTCTGTGCTCGTACAAGTGAAGCCGTTTCGGACAAGCATTGCCCTAATTGGGCGAGCAAGCGATGTCCAAAAAGGATTACAAATTGCCTATTTTCTACTCGAGCAAGGAAGTAAAAGGGAGTTCCGGGTTGTCCCTTTGACGAAAATTGCAGCACAAGACATGGAGGCAATCCTCAGAAGTGCCTTAGGCAACCCCCTCTCTTGGGGACATTCACTTTCTTTTTCCAATCAGACAAGTGAATTAGAAGGGATCGGACTTCAAGTTGTGCCCTTGATGTCACCAGGTGGGCTTTTTTTGGTTGGATCTAAAGAAGAGGTGGAGCGTGCCGCTCAAATCATGCAAAAAATCGAAAAAGGACTGGCTGGACCCGCAAAGAGAGAAATCATTCGCTATGTTGTCAAACATACAGATCCTGTAGAGCTAGGGAAGGTACTTGCCAAAATCTGTAAAATTTTAACTACAGCCACTCCACTTGTTCATGAAGACGACCTCGCCGATCAGTTGAACGAAGCAGCCCAAGCTCAGGAAGAGGAAACCGGAGTAGCCCCCCTAGTTGTTCCTGGAGGACTCGCCAACCTTTCAGAGGATCAAAGAGGTTCAACTTGGGGCGATTACAATGTGGTAGTGGATATGAAGACGAACACATTGTTTTTGGCCATTGAGACGTATCTTTCGAGCCATATTCGGGAATTAATCAAGAAGCTTGACGTGCCTGAAAAAATGGTTCGTATTGATTTTATCTTATTTGAGAAAACCCTGACAGAAAGGGGCGAGTCTGGCATTAGTCTTCTCTCTCTTGGTCCCGAGGCAACGACAGCAGACACGTGGGGCATGCGTTTCCCGAGTTCCTCCTCGACTTCTCTTCGTCATGAGTTTGGTATTTTACAATTCTTTCTCAAATCTTCCTCTGAGCTTTGGGGCATACCTCCTTTTGATCTCGCCTTCAATTTCCTCGTAGGACAAGAAGACATCCAAATCCATGCTAACCCATCTCTGTTGACCATGAATGGGACGTCTGCAGTAATTAATTTGGTCGAGGAGACTTCGATCAATGTAGGACAAACGGCTGTTCCTTCTGGTAATTCCACGGTCTTAAAGGACTCCTATGTCCGTGCTCAATACGGAATCAAAATTCGAGTGAAACCGGTCATACATGAGGAAGAAAACGAACGCTATATTACGATGGATTGTGATCTCACATTCGAGTCACAACGCGGTGGTGTAGAGGGTCGTCCCGAAATTCACACACGTAATATTAAAAATTTATGCCGCATTAAAGACCAAGAAAGTGTCATTGTAGGGGGATTAAGACAGAAGGACATCGAAGATAGGAGAAGTGGACTGCCTGTCTTAGGAGAGCTGCCCCTTTTCCGTACTTTTTTCGGTTATAACGCCATGTCTGATCGTTCCACAGAGACATTTGTTCTCATTCGTCCTCAAATTATTGACTCTCCAAGTGGAGAGATGTACACGGCCCAAATTCAAGCTTTAAGAAAGCGCCCTGGGGACCTTTTACCTCTTCCACTTAAGAGGCAAGGAAGAAGAACAGAGGGTTTACGAGCTAGGCTGCCTCAAAGCCTCAGGCTCTTATTCGGTCGATAAATGAAAAAGGAATTTCCTGAGGGACTAGATGAAGAGCTCATTCGTGCTCTTCCTTATTCTTTTGCAAAAAAGAACTTGATCTTGCCCTTCAAGAGGCAAGGCGAAGCGGTTTTAGCCCTCGTAGCAGACCCCAATAATCTAGACGCGATCGAAGAGGCATCTTGGCTTTTGGGTGTATCCATCCGCGCTGAAGGATTTGATCCCCAGTTACTTTCCGAAAAGATCAACGCTGTCTATGAAGGTCAAAAGAGTCGCACATCAGAGTTGATTGCGCACATTGAGGAACAGGAACCCTTTGATCCTGAAGAAGTTCCCTTAGACCTGCTTGAAAACAAGGAGAGCAGCCCTATTGTTGCTCTTCTCAATGAAATCTTAAAAGAAGCTATTCAACAAGGTGCATCGGACATTCATTTTGATCCTCTAGAGGACCATTTGCAGATTCGGTATCGCATTGATGGGTTATTACATACAAGACATCAACCTGCGACAGAATTTCAATCCCAACTTATTACAAGAATCAAAGTTTTAGCGAAGCTAGACATTGCTGAACGGCGCCTTCCCCAAGATGGACGAGTCAAAATGATTTACGGAGGTCGTGAAATCGATTTCCGCATCAGCACGACTCCCGTTATCCATGGGGAACGCATTGTCATGCGTATTTTAGACCGACAAAACATCAACCTTGGTCTCGATCGAATTGGTATGCCACCACACATACTGGAGCTTTTTCGGGACAAACTTGCAACGCCTGAAGGCATTATTCTTGTAACTGGACCAACAGGGAGTGGAAAAACGACCACTCTTTATAGTGCTATTTCTGACCTTGTCTCTCCCAAAGTCAATATCATGACGATTGAGGACCCCGTCGAGTACAAGGTCCAAGGAGTGGCTCAAATCCAAGTCGTACCTAAGATAGACTTCACTTTTGCGAGGGGCCTAAGACAGATTCTCCGGCAAGATCCGGATATCATTATGGTTGGTGAAATTCGTGACGTTGAGACAGCTATTATTGCTGTTCAAGCTGCCTTAACAGGCCATCTTGTCTTGTCTACTCTCCACACAAACGATGCTCCCTCTGCTGTCATCCGTCTTCGAGACATGGGAATTGAACCGTATTTAATCTCCTCCTCCCTTGTTGGAGTGATTGGACAAAGGCTAGTACGCAAATTATGTGACTGCAAGTTGGGCAGAAAACCAACGGAAGAAGAATGCAGACTTCTGGCCCCCAATATCCCAGAAAAGATCTTCTCACCGCAAGAGTGCTCTCACTGTTTCCAGTCTGGGTACAAAGGACGAATCGGCCTTTACGAATGGATGTTGTCTTCACCCGAAGTATGTAGAGGTATCACTGAACAAGTGGACAGCACGTCCCTGAAAGAGATAGCCCTGAGAGGAGGCTATCGGCCCCTCTATGAACATGGACTTGATCTTGTGCGAGAAGGTTGGACTACCCTTTCTGAAGTCTTACGCGTCTCGAAAAGCAGCAAAACGTAAATTCTCCCCCTCAAGATAGTAGGCGCGGGAAACAGATTGCTTAGGATCGTGTCCGACATTCTTGTAACTGAAGCTGTTCTCTGAGATCAAACAAGAAACAAACTTTGATCGCAACTCAGAATAGACATGCACCTCTACCTGCCATTTTCCCTCTATGCGACCAATCCATTTGATCCAAACGTAATGACCAAGCTCTCCGAGCTCATCTTGTTGCACCACCCTGAAAGAAGATCTATCTGGAGAAAGGTATTGAATAACGAGGTAGTCCCCTAAATGTACGGAGAGCCGTTGCTGTTTCAACTGCAAAATAACGTGCTCTGCTGAGCGTACAGCAGACAGACGTAATTCACGAACAACAGCCAAATCAAGCCCTTCCTGAACCCTAGGAAGATACAGGCCCCTTTTGACACGGCCCTGTAGGTCCCATACAGAAAAAAGTAAACGACTGTCCGTGACCTCCTCCAATTGAAAAATGATCCGGCCTCTTGTCCTTTCTCCTGGAGGTGCTACAACCCATTCCTCCTCTTCCTTGAAGAGGCAATCCCCCACTTCAAGATGCAACGACTTCTCAGGCACACCCTTCCCTCGAAAAAGACCAATATATTGCTGAACAGCCCCTGTGCTCTGTTCTAAGAGAGTATCTTTTCCAGCCCATTGAAACCCAATAGATGACAGATACTGTACGTCAAAACCACTTGCCTCCTTGTCCTGAACTCTCACCAAAGAGAGGGGGAAAAATAAATCGTCCTTCTCGAGCTCAGCAAAAGCATTATTTTGGCTCATGAAGGAAAACCGAACCCAAATTTCACCCTTTTCTCGGGTAAATCGAACCTTAATGGTATCAGGACCAAATTCCTTGGCAGGGAGAAGAGCAGAGCCTTGCATTAAAAAAGAATAGTCGACGTCCATAAAGGCTTTAATCACTTTTTTTGACTTGGTCAAATAAATGTAAAACTCATCCGTCTTCTCCTGAGGTAAATCTGGTCGCGAATCAAGAGAAACAAAAGAGAACTGCCCCCTTAAATCAGGGACCTCAACCCAGCCAGAACCAGCTTGTCCAAGGCCCAAAGAGGGAAGAACAGAGAGAGAAACTTCTCTAGAAGGCAATCCATTCTCAGACTCTGCCTGGTCTTCCTTCCAAAGATCCTCTGGTCCTCCAAAGAACCTAGAAGGCCCCCATAAGGACAAAGCGCAAACGCACAGTGAAAAAAAACAGAGTAGACGACAAAGGGCCCGAATGAAACGACAATGGACGAAAACCGCCATCGTTATCTTCTCGCTCCATGCAGCCCAAGACGATCTCCAGCCCAAAGACTTTCCTCCTTCACCTTGAACAGCAATGCCAAGGAAATAACAGCGTCCATCCAAGGATAAAGAAGGACCACTTAACCGATATTAAAACCACAGCATCCTTGTTGCCAAGACTTCATCTACTGAATGAATGGTCATTGTAACAAACTTGAAGCGCCTTCTCAATTAAGGACACAAAGTCAAAGCGAGCTGGACAAACAGCAGAAAGCAAGGCAGCTTCCTCTAAAGAGATTTCAAGCAACCCGCAACGTTTTGCCTCTTCAAGATCACTGGCCCAACATGCTCTCAAAAGATGAACTAAGGGAAGATCCATAGGAAAAACACACTCATAAAAAGCATGATCAAAAGGAAAAACTGCAGCTACATTACTGGGATTTGGACAGTAAAGAAACTGCATTTTCCGAGAAAAGGGCAATGATGGGACATGCAGATTAGAACAGGCACGCTTCCCAATGAGAGTGAGACAATGATCTTGCAATCTCATGAAACCACTTTGGCCAATACGAGCTCCTCCAAAAACATGACCAGAAATGAACTGGTGACCCACTAAACAATGACGGTCCTGAAATGGAGCTAAAACGGTTTGTACTGGTGCCCCAAGGATACTCTGAATGACCACTCCTTCCACGGGTTTTTCCGAATGAAAAATGGAGAAAAAAGATTCTGGCCAATAGAGGCCCTCTGAGCCGTGTTTTCCAATAGCAACAACATCTCGCGCAGAAAGCAACCAAACGACCTCCTCAAGAGAGGTGATCCGGTCAAGGAAGTGAACATGTACAGCCCCATTGCCTACAGGATGTGGACCTTTTGCTTGATGGTAGTGGATGCCTTCTAACTGACTTTGCTTAGGAATAGAAGCCACCATATCTGAAATTACATGAAGATCGTGAGGACAAATGCGTTGCAAAAGTCTCAGTCCCAGGACAAAGTCATTCCAGTAAAGTTTCAACCAAGCAAAAGGAGAAAAACAACCAGGAGCACTCTCAAGGGTTTTTACAAAAATAGCTCTAGGTCGTTGGGAAGGATTGGGCAAAACATCACAAGGCATAGAACGTACACAAGTCAAAAGCCCACGGCTCCCCATTTCCCTAACCAGAACAGATGGATCGCTTATTTCCAAAAGTGGAGGAAAAATCAAAGCCTCCTGTTTCTCAGCAAGAAAAATTTCAACAGAATCTGGACGACAACCACGGGAGCAAGCAAGACGGTGTACATGACCAGCTACAGGAGAAACAAGATAAAGCCCTTCTAAGGAGACGTGACGTAAAATAGGAGACCCAACACGGACTTTCTCGCCCTCTTTGACCATTGAAACAAATCCTCTAGGACGAAAAGAAGAGACATCCAGAGAGACAGAAGGAGGAAAAGATGCTTGTATCACTTCAGGAGAAGAAGTTAAAAGAGGGGGGTGTATCCCTCGATCAATATAGATGGACACGTTCCAAACCTTCTCAATTCGAGTTTATTCAATATGAGTCTCTCTCCACTAGAAGACCTTTCCATTCAGGTTCTTGAATCTCCTATCGAGGAACTGCCAAAAATACTTACTTCAATCCTGAAAACGGTGCAAGAGATCCGAGATTTCCCTGTTTTTTCTTCCACAGTCACTGAATTAATCTGGATGTCTTGTGTTGCTCTTCTCTTTCAGGACGAAGACACCTGTTTGCAGAATCTACGCAAACTGATCACACACCTAGAAGAAATAGGTTCTGAAACAACCTCCTTTTCACAAATTGTTAAAGAGTGGATTTTATCCCCCATAACAGCCTTGGACCAGCCACTTGATAATGGACTTATACACGTACGGTCTTTCCTTAAGCTGTCCCAAACACCTGCTGCTCCACCCCTTAGTCCAGTAGGCTCTTTCTTGGACTGGTCTTACATGGGACCAGAAAACGCCTCCATGCATCTCGTTTGGATTGATGAATGGACCTTACCTCACCTTGAACATCTAGAAGGTCTTTCTCAGCCTATTTTGGTCTTCCCTCGTCTGACGACCCTTTTACACGCTCTCTCCTCCTCCCAGTCTTGGCTCTCGAAATGGTTAAATCAAGAACTCTACGTGCTTGTCTTAGATCGTCCTCTTCTTTTTCAACTTGAAGAGCAAAAGCTCCTTCTCGACCCCCAAAAACCTTTAGGGCTTGTGACACCAAAGCAGAAAAGTTTCTGGTGGCAACAGGAACCTTCTTTATGGGAGATGTGCCAGAAAGACGTTTTCGAATGTTCCTTACAAAAGGCAGTCACTTCTCTGCAAAAAAGGATCCATGCTTTACAAAGAAACTTAATGATGCTCATTCCTCAAAATTTGCACTCCTCTTTTGCCATGTATGAACAGGCAAATTTAACCTACAAACAAGAACAGCGCATCTTTCACCCTTTTACCTTCTGTAAGGTCCTGTGGAACAAAAAAGACAAGAAGCAGCCTAGCTCTTTTCCTGAGAAAGAGATCCCTAGAATTTTTCACATTGTGGAACAGTTGGAAGACTTTTCCTCCAAAAATTTGATACATCTTCTCGAGTTTCGAGATAAAAAAAGCTATACACCTGTTGTGATCTCTCTTGAGTTGTCTACACAGCTCTCCAAATGGCTCAACCGAAACCCATCCTTTTCCTCTCTACGAGCGCGGAAGACACTTCACTTTTTAAAACAAAACCAGATTAGTTACGCTCCAGCCGACATTCGAATGAGCTTAGATGAGTCGATCGAAAACATTATTGATCGGACCTTAAAAGCTTCACCTGATCTGTTGGTCTTTCATGGAATGAATCCCATCCACCTAGCCCTCGCCCATCAGATAGAGGGAGTAAAAAAGATGTTGATCACAGATACCGTTGACGCTCACGATGATCTCCCCTTCGACCGAATCATTACCCATTTTGGAAGTAACAAAGGAAAACAACGTTTTTTGACACCTCCCCCTAAGCAGGAGGAGAAGCAATGGGATACGGTGAAGTTTTTTCAGAATTTTTCCTCGCCAAGCCGTTTCAATTTTCTTGCTGCTACTCTGATACACAATCCCCGTCTGTCTTGTTCTCCTGACTTCCGAGATGTTTTAGAGGAAGTATTGGAAACATGTCCGAAAATGCACCTTGCCATTTTCGGGCAACCCTCTGGAGAGACTCTGCGCCACTTTTTCAATTGGAAAAAATGGGGAAATCGTGTGCTTATCCCCAGAAGTCTTGAAGAAAAAAGAAATTTACTGATGCGAACGAATTTATACTTTCAGCCCTTTCCTATTGGTCCCCAAGAGGATGTTGTACCTTTTGTTATGCAATTTTGTCCTATCGTCACACTCGACGTTCCCTCCCCATGGCATGCGAGACAGATTGCAGCGCAGCAATGGACAGACTCTCAAACTATTGCAAAAAGCCCCTCGCACTATGTTGAGATAGTTCAAGAGCTCTATCGAAATCCTAAAGCTCTTTTCATGTGTGCTCAGCGATCTCTCCTAAGAAGTTTCATTATCAGTGAGCCCGCTTGGTATGCGGGCCAAGTGGAAAGAGAAATGAAAGCCCTTTGCAATATCTAGCCTTGAACCCAGCCTTCACGGCGACCAAAGAATCGCTTGACTTTCTTCAGTTTTTCTTTTGGTTTTTCGGTGATTAAAGCATCCCGCAACCGATTTTGATAACCTCGAATTTCTGCAAAGCAGGCCGCTGTCCGTTGACGATGTCTTTCTATTTTTTGCCATTCCTCTGGGGAAAAGTTAGAAGGGTTATCAATGTAAAGCCCAAACTCTTCCATAGTCATCCCATACTTGAGGCAAAGTTCAGCTGCCCTTTTCCGTGCTTTTGAGAGCTCTTTACAGAATTCTTGCCATAAGAAAAGGGTCTTTTGGGTCTCCGCAACGCATCTCTTTGCGGGACAAGAGACCTCTTTTCTTCCCTTGTTTTTCCCATTTGATTCACTCAGCATCCACCCTTCCTTGCTCAAATATAAAACCCTCTCAATAAAACCATTTAGCAAAAGGATCTCTTTAAGAGAAGATGCCCTCGAGCCAGGGAAAGGATGTTTCATGGAATTCTTTTAGAATTACACTGAACTTGCTACAATACTTGTCTCTGCACCCAGAGGAATTGAACGGAAGTTAACATGAACTACCTCGAAGAATTTCGCTCCAGGATCAAAGACAATAACATCTGGCAGCTCATGCAGCTATGGGAAGAGTATTGCTGTTGTGACGTAATTGAAGCGGAAGAATTAAGACAGATCCTTTCCGCTATTCATCGATCCCCCCTGGAGCAGGAGTTTGGTCAATATGTTGAAACAGCTATTCCTCTATGGGAGCAAATAAAAAAAAGTGGAGAAAAAGACGAAAAGGAAATTATTAACCTAATTTTTGATCTTCAGACTAGTAACAGCGAATTGTTTGGGGATTTGGCTATAAAGATTCTTTCTGAGCGCTATGGTTCAGAGAAGGATTTCGAAGCTAACTTGGCCATTGTATCCCTCAAACCCATGAAGGATTTTCGTGGAGCTTTGAGAAACTTTGAGCTTTTGCGGCACCTTCGTGTCGGTCACTTTGTCTACCACAAAGCTGGTTGGGGTGTGGGGGAAATTCTCGATACTTCTCCTATTTGTGAACAGGCTTCCATTGAGTTTGAGAATGTTTCTGGAGTCAAACACATCACCTTTCGAAATGCCTTCCGAACCTTAATTCCCATTGAAAAAAGTCATTTTCTTGCGCGTCGCTTTGGGAACGCCGATGCTTTTGAAAAAGAAGCAAGAGAAAACCCCGTTGAGGCCATTTACCTTCTTCTTAAAGACTTAGGTCCGAAAACAGCCCTAGGCATCAAAGACGAGTTATGCGAGCTCATTATTCCCCAGAATATTTGGAGTTCTTGGTGGCAGTCGACTCGAAGTAAATTAAAGAAAGAAGATCGTATTGAATGCCCCACAGGTTCTCACGGCTATTTCAGGATCCGTAAAAAAGCTAAGTCGCGAGAGGAGTTACTCGAAGAGGAGGTTCAGGGAGAAGAACCTCTGACTGTCTTGATGAGCATCTACTCTTTCGTTCGGGACTTTCCTGACCGTTTGGAGCAGCCTCTTGTAAGGGAAAACTTGATTAAGCATTTGGAAACATGTCTAAGTCATTCGGGGATAAAAGTCGCTACTCTATTTGAGCTTAAAATGCTCTTATCTGACTTAAATAGTTCCTCTTACGAAGATGAAATGAAAAGAGCTGTTCTAGAAACGGAGGATGTTCTTGCTTTTTTCTCAGATATGTCAATCACCTCTTTTCGAAAGCGTTTCCTTTTGGCAATCGTAGCCTATCACAAGTCATGGCCTTCTCTTTTTGCAACGCTTTTTCTCAACTTTCCACTTAATAGCCATAGAGAGTTTCTCCTTAAGCAGCTAGTTTCTTCTGGACAAGTCAGCACTTTATTAGAGTGTGTGCACAATATGATCGCCCAACCGCAAAGTTTCCCTGAAGCGCTGGTTTGGTTTTTTCAAAAAGCCGTAAACGAACCTTTGTCTTTCTTAGACAAAGGTAAACTGTGTTCCCTCTTAGAAGCTGTTCTGGTTTTACTACATCAAATTGAGAACCTTTCTACCCATCGTGCAATTACACGCAAAATCCACTCTGTTTTAACAAGCAATCGTTACTTGATCACTCGAAAAGTTATTGATCAAACTTCGTTAGAATTTTTAAAAGAATTTCTTCTTCTTGTTAGTAAGTGTCACACATTCTCTTCTCACGACTTACACATCATTCAATCCTTGGCGGAAGTTGTCCAACCTGAAATGAAGGAATTTAAAAGGTTTGCTCAACCCGCTTCTAGCCAAGAGGAGACGATCTGGACAACGGAAGCGGGACTGGAATCAGTCAAACAAAAAATCAATAGGCTGTATTCGGAAATACTTAAATCTGCAAATGAAATAGAAGACGCTCGAGCCTTAGGAGATTTAAGAGAAAACTCCGAATTTAAATTCGCTCTTGAGAGACGTGGACAACTTCAAAGTGAAGTGCGTTTTCTTCTTGATCAAGTCAAGCGTGCTAAAATTCTTTCTCCGGAAGGTGTGTCCAAAGAAAGTGTTCAAGTCGGTTGTCAGGTTCACCTATCTTCAAAAGACGGTCAAGGTCCGGCTGTTTCTTACTCTATTCTTGGTCCTTGGGATGCTGATGCTGACCAACAAGTGATTTCGCATCAGTCAAAAATTGCCCAACAACTCATAGGGAAAAGAGTAGGTGAGAGCATCGAGTTGAATGGACAATATTTCACTTTGGAATCCATTGGTTTAGCAAAGGCGTTAATCTGATAAAAGGTCCATATGCGATATCTCATCGATGGGCATAACTGGTTCTTTGCAAGCACGAGCTTTAAACAGGAACTTTTTCGAAAAGCGCATCAGCGCTTCTTAGAGAAAATCAAAGGGTTGCTTTCTGAGCTAAAGGGAGAAAGTGTTGTCGTCTTTGATGGAGGCCCCGAAAACGACCAACTCATCCATATTCAGTTTGAACAGATTAAAATCATCTATACGGAAAGTAGGCAGAGTGCCGACGAACATCTGCTGGAGATTCTTTCTTTCCGTAGGACAACCCCTTCCACGCTCGTCTCTTCTGACGGAGATCTGATTCATGCAGCTAGGAAACTAGGAGCCAAAATTTGCCATCCAGATGATTTTGAAACATGGATCCTTTCGAAAAAGAGAAAGAAAGAGAAGAAAAAACCGTTAACATGTGATCCTCTCTCTCAAGAGTATTATATCAATGTTTTTACAAAAAGACTTCAGAAGATGCGTGAAAGCGATTTGGACCAAGGGTAGGGTGTCCGTTTATGTGTAAGATGACTTCTCCCTATATCATTGAGCATGAGATCCAATTAGACCAATTGGTACGAGAGAAAGGGATCTCACATGTTTTTGGAGCCTTAGTTAATGGCGAACCTGTCGATTGGAACATAGTCGTCCACCCTGGTGATGAAGTCCTCTTCCTCGACTTCTCGCATCCTCTAGGTAAAAAACTCTTCTGGCACACATCGGCCCATGTTCTGGCTCAAGCCGTTCTTCGCCTCTGGCCAAAGGCCAAACCTGCAATTGGGCCTGCCATTGAAGAGGGCTTTTTTTACGATTTTGGCAATCTGGAGATTTCTGATAAAGATCTGCCCCTTCTCGAAAAAGAGGCAAAGAAAATTTGCAAAGAAAGTTTTCAATGTATCCGTCAAGCTTGTTCTACTCCTGAAGAAGCACAACAATTGATCTCCTCGAACCCATACAAATTAGATATTCTCTCTTCTCTACCTAGAGAAGCCCTGGTTACCTTTTATCAGCAGGGCGAGTTTGTCGATCTATGTCGTGGACCTCACCTCCCCCATCTTGGTTGGATTGGTGACATCCACTTCCACAAGGTTTCTGGTGCGTATTGGAGAGGAGATGCATCAAACACGATGTTGACCCGTATTTACGGAATTTCTTTTCCAGACACAGAGAGCTTGAACAGATGCTTGGAAGAATGGGAAGAGCGCAAGAAACGGGACCACAAAGTCCTGGGTGCTCAGTTACAGCTTTTTTTGTTAAGAGAGGAAGCTCCTGGGATCCCTTTTATTCTTCCCAAAGGCATGTGGATGTGGGACCGTCTAGTAGCTCATCTACAAGATTGCCAGAGTCACTTCCACTACCAGCAGATTCGAACCCCTCTTCTTTTGGACCAAACTCTCTGGAAACGTTCAGGCCATTGGGCAAATTATAAGCAAAACATGTATCTCACCCAGATTGACTCGAGAACTTTTGCCATCAAGCCAATGAGTTGCCCTGGAGCTATTCTTTTTTTTGCTTCCCACTTACGTAGTTACAAACAGTTGCCTTTTCGAGTCTTTGAGGTTGGTCATGTACATCGTTATGAAGCCTCTGGAGCGCTTTCTGGTCTTATGCGGGTAAGAGGTTTTCATCAGGACGACGCTCATATCTTCCTTTCTCTCGAAATGGTGTCACAGGAAGTGTCCAACCTTCTCAATCTGATTCGAACAGTTTATTCCCCTTTCGATCTTTCTTACCATTTTGAGCTTTCGACGAAACCAGATGGAGAACATGTCTTGGGATCCTCAGAGGAATGGGATACTTCAACGCGAGCCCTCGAACAAGCTTTAGAGGGTGAATCTTTCACAGTCAACCCAGGAGATGGAGCCTTTTACGGACCAAAAATTGATGTTCACATTCGAGACGCCTTAGGAAGAACGTGGCAATGTGCCACCATCCAACTTGATCTTTTTCAAGGTAAAAACTTTGGTTTGGAGTACGTAGGACAAGATGGTACACGACATATCCCTGTCATCCTTCACCGAGCCATTTATGGTTCCATTGAGCGATTCCTAGGCATTTTGATCGAGCACTTTGCAGGACGCTTCCCCCTTTGGATTAATCCCAACCAGATTTGTCTTCTACCCATTAGCTCTAAGCATGTCGATCGCTGTCTTGAAATACAAGAGAAATTGGTCAAGGAAGGATTTCGAACAGAAGTTTTTTCTGAAGATGAGACGTTGCCCAAAAGGATTCGGAAAGCCGAAATAAGTAAGTTTTGTTATCTCATCTTAATCGGAGAAAGAGAAATCGAAGGAAATAATCTGGCTGTTCGGGATGTCAAGAAAAAGACTTCTGTCTACTCTGTCGAAGATTTCATCAATCGGTTGCGCCATGAAATTGAGACTAAAGCTATTCACCCTTCCTAGTAGGTGATCATGCAGCAAAAACGAATCCTAGCGATTACGAGCTTTAAGGGGGGAACAGCCAAGACTTCGACTGTGCTCCATCTTGGAGCTGGATTGGCCTCTTTATTCCGCAAAAAAGTATTGGTTATTGACTTTGATGCACAAGCCAATTTAACAAGTGGACTTGGTTTTGATGCAGATGAAGTTGACAGTTTAGCAACCGTCCTTCGTTGTGAACGGGATATACATGAGGTGATTCTACCTACTGAAATTTCTGGTCTATCCATTATTCCCGCAGATTCCTGGCTAGAAAGAATTGAACTGACAGGAGCTTTGGCGACGGATCGCTATTCGCATGAACGACTTAAACAACTCCTTCAAGAAGTGAGTTATGATTGGATTTTGATCGATACTCCCCCCTCGCTTTGCTGGCTAACAGAATCGGCTTTGATCGCGGCCAATTATGCTCTTGTGTGTGCTACTCCCGAATTTTATTCGATCAAAGGGTTAGAACGACTTTCTACCTTCCTAACAACCGTTGGTAAGCGACACGCTCTTTCCATTGCCGGTGTCAGTCTCTCTTTTTGGAATCCCAGGGGTAAAAACAACGGTCCCTTTCTCGAAATTATTGAGAGACACTTTCCCAATAAGTTGCTCGAAACAAAAATCCGGAAGGATGCCGCAATTGGGGAAGCTTGTATTCAAGGAAAACCTGTTTTTTTAACGGACCCCAAGAGTCGAGCTTCTAAAGATTTCGCCGATTTAACGGCTGAACTCATTGACAAGTTGGAGGGTTGTACAAGATGTCCAAACTAAAGGATCACCTTCTTCAAAGACTAACTCGAAAGAAGGGTAGTCAGAAAAAAATGGAAGTTCTAGCTGATCAGGCAGCTCAGGGCCATATGAGCAGTTTCAATGGAATTTTCCAGGTAGAGCCACCTTCCGTTCAAATGATCCTGGAGTTTAAAGAATTTCTTACTCAGTCACAAGACAAGCCCGTTGCAGACGATGCCATTGAGTTGGATGCTCAAGCTCTTTCCCAAATCATTCAAGAAGTTAAAGCCATTTCTAGCCAGGCCATCCTTCTCCATGGAGAGCGCATTAAAAAGGCTCAAAGCATCATGAAGAAATATCAAGAGGGTACATTCACACAGTGGCTCTTGCGCGCCTATGGTAATCGGCAAACGCCTTATAATTTGTTACAGTATTACGAATTTTTTCAATCCGTTCCTAAAGAGCACCGCGATCTCATTGAAAGAGCTCCAAAGCAGACTATCTATTGTTTAGCGAGCCGCCAAGGTAAGATGGAAGAAAAAATTAAAATTTTACAAAACATTCACCACTACTCCAAAAAAGAATTTCTTGATGTGGTTCGTGAACTTTTTCCTTTGGGACAAGAAGACAAGAGAAAGGGGACGAATCCAGTCGTACGGCTGCTCAAAGAAGTCGATTTACGTATAAAGAAGAGGCTGGCTCAGATGAAGAAAGAAGATCTTTACAGAGCTTTGCAACTTATTCAAAACATCGAAAAGCAGCTTGTCGAATCGATTCATTCCAAGCCCCAATCCACTCTAGAAGAAGGCGATTCAAACAAAATGAAAAAGAAATCTGGGTGAGTGGATTTGAACCACCGACCTCTTGCACCCCATGCAAGCGCGCTACCAAGCTACGCCACACCCAGAGAAGACCCTTAGGATAACACACGTGCACTCAGAAGAAAACAGAAGACCTCAAAGGGCTCGAAGTCGGATTAAGGAGAGACAAACATGCTCAAAGAAGTAGGCGCTACCACGAAGCAACTTGTTCTTGAATTGGGTAAGAGTTTAGTTGCTTCTTTTAAAACAAAGAAAAAGGCCTCCGTTTTGATTCTTCCCATGGGAGAGAAAGTCGATCTTTTGTGTCTTAGTGAGAAAAGTCGCCTTCTCTTTTCTTTTGAAAGAGGAAAATTACATATCATTGAGCCAAACAAACAGCTCATGGGTCCTCTGGCTGAAAAGGGCCTTAAAACTTGGTTAAGTTGGTTAGAGGAAGAGTTCGACCTCTCCTTGATTGGT
Source organism: Candidatus Similichlamydia laticola (assembly GCF_003339615.1). Classification (GTDB taxonomy): domain Bacteria; phylum Chlamydiota; class Chlamydiia; order Chlamydiales; family Parilichlamydiaceae; genus Similichlamydia; species Similichlamydia laticola. The sequence continues at coordinate 33,710 of NZ_QQBG01000028.1, read as the reverse complement.
GGTGGACCGGATCAGATGGTCATTGTTCGGGGATTACACCTTGAACTTATCCAGCGCTTTGCCATTCACCAGGTACTCCCCTTCAAGTTAGAACAATATCTTCCAATGCCCTTAGCAGAAATGCACATTGGTTACCTGATTCAGAAAAGAGATGTTTCAGGCAGCTGGGCGACCATTCATATCTGTTCCCATGCACAATTAGAAGAATTCCTCATTTCGTGTTCTGACTTATGTGGCCATAAACTGGATCTTTTTTATCCTCAATCTCTTCTTCTCTTTCAAGCTCTACAACAGGAAAGACCAGAGGAGACATTTGTTTTTCTCCATAGAATGGATAAATACTCCATTTCTTTTTTAGCCCATCAAGGGAAGCTTCTTGCTGTAAAGGCAATGAAAGACGATCAAGGTGATCTTCAGACTTTGATTAAACATTTTGAAAAATTGGCTGGAGAATTAGATCAAGATAGAGTTTCCCTCATTATTTTAGAAAAGAGGGATAACTTCGTTCTCTCTAATTTTTGGAAAGTTGAACAGTTAAATCGGTCTATTTACGACTATTTCTTTTTAGGATTATCTGCGGTCCAAGATCCTGAACTTTCGTCTTCCTCCGTGAATCTTCTTTCTAAAGTAGATCCGGATAGCCTGAATCGGCTTGATAAAAACTGGATGAGAACTGTTCTCTCTATGTTTTTGTGCTTCTCTTGCACCATTCTTGCACTAGCTTTCTTTGTCACGTCAAAACAGCGCACGAACGCAATGCATCTCTATAAGACTTTACAGGATAAAATGGAGATGCATGCCATTGAAGAGTTGGACAGACCACCCTCCTCTCTCCAAGAGGCTTATCAGAACGTCTTTTCCCTCATTCGAAAAGGAGAAGAGTACCATTTTGAGACCAATTTTTTTTCCTATCCTTCTCTTGAACGTCTAGCGGCTTGGATTTGTTTGGAGACTTATCCTCAAAACGATTTTAAACAGAAACCCTTTGTGCGTCTTACTAAGTTTTCCTATTCTGTGGAGGACCGTTCTCGACCTGTTTTTTCTTTTTCTTTCGTTGGAAAATCTGAAAGAGACCTTGAGCTTTTTCGAAAGCAAGTTGTCGCCAATTTTCCTGCAAAGTATTTCTCCAGTATAGCCTGGGACATGAATCAGCTTGATGGAAGTTGTGACTGTCTCCTCATGAATCAAGCGGATGATGTCCTATGATCAAAGATCGTTCTGTTTTCCCCGTCCTTTTTTCTTTAGTTCTACTGCTTTCCTGTGGTACTTGTTTCAAATTCTTTCACGATTTTCAGCAAGCAGTTCTCCTCTCCAAAGCGTGTTCTCATGCATTAAGAAATCTCGCTTATCAGACGACTCATCTCCGCTCGGGAGTTGACTTTGATCCTGACTGGGTACGTCGTTATCTTCTCCCTTTACTTGATGAATCAGGACAGAAGAGTGTTATTGAACTCTTTAAAAAAGAAGATGCAGAAGAGCTGTTTGGATCATCTTCTTATGCTCTCTATACTCTTAGAGAGCCTATTACGCTGACTTATGCTCACTTACAACTTTTGTTGGAGTACATGACACCACAAGGGAACGGCACCCCTCGTCTTTTTATTCTGTCCTTTGTTCTCGATAACGAGCTCCATGACGGAGTAACAACTAGACTCGACACATTAAAATTCCTTGTTAAGGAGTTGGCTTGACCTCTCGGTTTTTTTCTTATTGTCTGCCTTTCATTTGGTTCTTTTGTTCAGGATGTTGTTTTCATCAGAAAAAACCCCTCTTGCGCAGTGTACAAGTCGTAGATTATCAAGGTATTTCTCAGACTATTTCGGACCCCAAACGCTTACTTAGCTTTGAAGCCAGAGACCCTTTAGAAGCGCATGAGTACAAACAAGTAGCCCGTCATTACAGAAGAACTAAAAAGGGTAACCTCTTTTCTATCTTGACCAGTTATCACCCTACTGGAACCATTTTCCAATATCTTGAGGTTAAGAATGGCAGAGCTCAGGGACAATACAGGGAGTGGCATCCTAATGGTGTGCTTCACTTGGAGTGTCGTGTTCTGGGAGGTATTCCTGATTTACGTCTTGAAACTCAGGAGTCGTGGGAATTTGACGGTATTTGCCAATCTTGGGATACCAAAGGCCATTTAGAAGCCAGTATCCCCTATGTTAAAGGCAAGAGAGAAGGAGAGGCTTTTACCTATTACCCAGACGGAAATGTACAACAGATTCTTTCCTTCAATCAAAATCTTCTGCACGGCAAAAAGAAGGTTTATTCTCCTGAAGCCCTCCTGTTGGAGGAGATAGAATACGAACATGATCTTCTTCATGGAAACAGTTGCATCTATTCTTCAACGGGAAAAATCTTGAGTGAAGAACTCTTTGAACAAGGTTTACTTGTGAAAGGCTCTTACTTCAATGTTGAAGGTGTTCAAATTGGATCTGTTTTAAATGGGTCGGGATGGCGCTTTGTTTTTGAAAAAGACAACGTTGTTGAAAAACAAGAGTTTATAGATGGCTCTCAAAAAGGGAAAATCTATTTTTTTAATTCAAAAGGTCACCTTAGTCGGCTTGCCACGTATCAAGATGGTTTGTTGCATGGGGAAGATGAACATTTTTTCACACCTCAGGTAGGAGATCAACCCAACCCCCCTTTAAGACAAGCTAGGATTCAATGGTATCAAGACGAAATACGTGGTGAGGTCGAAAGTTGGTATGAAAATGGTCAACTTCTCTCCTCTGGTACAATTTTGGATGGTGAGAAGGATGGAACGTTTACTTGTTATTATCCTAACGGGGCCGTCTCTTTAATTGAAGAATATGAAAAGGGTTTTTTGAGAAAAGGCCGTTATTTCCGCATGAAAGACATGGCCCTTGTTTCTTCTATAGAGGAGGGAGAGGGCTTAGCCATTCTTTTTGATGAGAATGGAGCCTTACAACGAAAGACGTATTATAAGAATGGGCATCCTATCCTTGAAGAAGAAAGCGACAACGTGAACAATCCCTGACTTGCCCTATTGGGCTGTATGGAAAGGGGGAACCTCACGAGTTATGTCTGATCAGGAAGCGAAAAAAAGAGCACTCGAATTAGCCATTTTACAGATTAAAAAGCAGGTAGGTGAAGGCGCCATTATGAGCTTGGGAGAGCACGGAGAAAGTCGCTCTTTTCAAGTCATTCGGACAGGCTCTCTCTCTCTTGATACGGCTTTAGGAATAGGAGGATTTCCTAGGGGCAGGATTGTAGAGGTTTATGGACCTGAATCCTCTGGAAAATCGACTCTTGCTTTACATGCTGTAGCCAATGCCCAGAAAGCAGGTGGGCTAGCTGTCTATATCGACGTCGAGCATGCTCTTGACCCTTTGTATGCTAAGCAGATTGGCGTCGACATTGAAAGCTTGATGATTTCTCAGCCAGATTCTGGTGAAGAAGCCTTAAATATCGCAGAGATTTTGGTTCGGTCCAATGCTATTGATATTTTGATCATCGATTCCGTTGCCGCTCTTGTTCCTAAGAGCGAATTGGAAGGAGAAGTTGGAGACTCTTTTATGGGCTTGCAGGCTCGTATGATGTCTCAAGCCTTACGCAAACTGACTTCTGCTCTAGCTCGTTCTAACACATGTGCCCTCTTCATTAACCAGATCAGGGAGAAGATTGGCATTTTCTTTGGCAGTCCGGAAACCACAACAGGAGGCCGAGCCTTAAAGTTTTATAGCTCCGTTCGGGTTGATGTGCGTAAAATGGCCTCCCTTAAAGGGTCAGACAATCTTGAATATGGCATACGGGTTAAAGCAAAGATTACAAAAAATAAAATGGCCCCCCCTTTCCGGATTGCCGAGTTTGATATTTTGTTCAATGAAGGGATTTCTACTGCTGGTTCTGTTTTAGAAATGGCTATTAGTTTGGGTATTGTGGAGAAGAAGGGATCTTGGCTTAGCTACAATGGAAATAAGTTAGGTCAAGGAAAGGAGCAGTCACGAGATGAACTAAGGAAAAACGATTCTCTTCTGACAGAAATTGAACGTTTAGTTATTGCAAAGATAACCGGGAAGTGTGACCAGGCAGTTCTTACAGGTCAAAATTAGTTTTAATTCGGGAGAGAAATGGTTATGTCGGACTTTCAGGAATCTCAAAAAGACACACCGATGATGAAAACGAGTGCAGATCTTGACCGAGATCGTCAAGAGACAATCAACGAAGGTATTAAATCATGCCTCGAGATTCTGGAGTCTCAGAAACATGTTTTAAGATGGTCTGAAGAGAAGATGAAGGAAAGGGAGTCCTTGTCTGAAGATGAATTAGAAAAGCTTGACTTCCTCCTCTCTTCTTCAAAAAAAAATATTGAATCTCTCCAGAACCAGATTCAACAGCTACGTTCTGCTCTCGCTGTCCTTCAAGGACCTCCTTCAAACTAAGACAACTTTTTTATTGAAAGAATGTTAATTTTTTTCAGAGAGGGACTCTAAATAACTTTGAGTCCCCTTATCTCTGATTAGCTTTAGCTTAGGTTCTGAATCTTAGCCTTGCTGTCTTTCTCTGACTTTCCAAAAACTGCAAATAAAGCCCTTCACGGGTCTATTTTTGTTTCAGATGTAAAAACCTACGCGCATTGTCTACAAGCTCGTTATACGCCATTTAATCGACCTTCTTGAGGCCGTCTTGAATGCGAATCAGAAACTCTTTCCCATTCGATGGGCTTAAGCCCTTGTTTCAGTAGAAAACGATTCACTTGGGAAAAGGGCCGACTCCCCCAAAAGCCGTAATGGGCAGAAAGGGGCGAAGGATGAGCTGACTTGATGAGAAGCCTTGAGGCTGGAGCCTCCCTCTGCTCTTGTCTGGTCATCAGCTGAGCAGCTGAACGTCCCCACAAAATGAAGGCCAAGGGTTGCTCCCTGTTCCAGAGAAAATCCAAGACGTCTTGAAGAAAGAGCTCCCAGCCGATGCCTTTGTGTGAGAGAGGCTGTCCAGAACGCACAGAAAGCAGGCTGTTGAGGAGTAAAACGCCTTGACTGGCCCAAAGCTCCAATGAACCCGAATGGGGCTCTAAACAGCCTAAATCGGAGGCGAGTTCTTTGAAGATATTGCGCAAAGAAGGGGGCAAGGGGACACCTTCCGGTACGCTGAAGCAAAGACCGTCTGCTTGTCCAGGACCGTGATAAGGGTCTTGACCGAGGATGACAACACGGACTTGCTCCAAGGTCGTCTCTTGAAATGCCCGAAAGATATTTCGAGGATGGGGGTAAATCACATGGCCTTTTCGTTGCTCTTCCCTGAGAAAGGAAAAGATAGGCCTGAAATAAGCCTTGCTCTTCAAGGCCTCAAAAAGAGGGCTCCAACTTCTGTCAACACGAAGCAAAATCGGATCTCTCCTGATTACGATAAGGGGGCTCGTTGACTAATCTTACACTAATACAGAGGAATATACTTATAAAGTATATCTTCTTCTTCTATGAGTTGAAAATGTTCATAACTTTGCCGTTTTCCTGGGAAAATGGCCTTTTTTCATTGTTCATAACCTGTTCATAGCTTGTTCATAACTCCGCTAAGTTATGAACAGAGGGGTCCGAGTTATGAACAATTTGGCCCGAGTTATGAACAGAGAAGTCGAGTTATGAACAATTTGGCCCGAGTTATGAACAATTGAGATTCGTGAAATAGTTGGTATCTCTGTTAAGCTGGAGGGCCGACTTAACTTAGGTTGGTGGGCATGGAAGTCTTTTGGGGAGATGCTCTCACTTCATTCCGCTTACAGGAAACGCATGACCGGGATGTGCTGTTGTACAGCTGCTTGAGTCAGAACTTATTCTGCTGTCGTCTTTTGGCATTTGAGCTTCTGTCTGCTCGTGGAGAAATTAATTTAAAAAAGTGTCAAAAAGCTTTAGATTTTTTAGAAAAAAATCTTTCTTGTCCTTGGTCTGGTTCGGAACAATGGATGAAAATGAATAGTCAAATTGTTCGGGTTTTGCGTTGGTTATGCGTTCCTGAGTTTTTAAAAGTTTTTTACTCTATTGGCCCTTCTTGTGCTAACCCAATTATTTCTAGAATTGTTTTAGACACTTGTTTCGACTCCAATAACTTGTCAGAATATTTACCCTCTCCCTCCCTTTATCAAGTCCGTTTTGCAGTTCTTGTTTCTTGGATGTCGTACTTAGGTCCAGGAATTATTTCTGGGCCTTTTTCTGTCCCTCTTAGACATTTACATGAGCAGTGTCCAGTCCTCTTCTTGTTGGATTTGAAACAGTTAGTTGAAAATGGTTCTTTACAGCGCGCGGTCACAGGAGAAATTTTTGAGCGTGAAGCTAGTTTGGAGCATCTTTCTTCTATTTTGCATCGTCATGTGCGTTACACACATCAAATGAGTTGTCTAACTCCTTTAGCTGTCGCACTTTCTATGTCTGGAGTTTTTAGGGAGCATGATCCGTTAGCTATTCGAGATTGCTTTGAGAAACATGTTTTTGAGTGGGCCCATGAAAAGCGTTGTTCCGTTGATGAGATCATCCGGCATGTTTTGGTTAAGATGTATGGCCTTTCCGACGAGATGGTGCGAGGTTTACCCTCTTGGCCACAAGGTCTTGTGCCGAAAGAGTTTGTTATGGACTTTAATTCAGAGAAGCTTTTTTGGGATGCCCGCCTTGTCTTAGATCATGAGAAGCTCTCTTGTTCTCTTTTCAGGAGGTTGTGTCAATCTGATCTTCTTTGTGTTTGGAAGGATACACTCATCTCTCTTATTACGAGGGAAAAAGAGGTGTGTTATCACTACTTGGCTTCTGGATTGGGTCTTGAAGGCAAAAGTGGACTCAGCCTTTTAGATCCGTTTAAAAAGTGGACTAAGGATCGGTTGGATCAGCTTACAGAAGAAGAAGCAGATTTGTGTAGAAAAATGGGCTTGCTCGAAGAACATTGTCATGAAATCTATTCAAGGTCTGCACAGGTGAACGATCGAGCTGCACAATGGATGAAGGCAGAACTAGCCTCTTTATCTTGGGAAAAGGAATGTTATGCCAAACAAAGGGATCAGCTCCTTTCTAGGAGGCGTCAAGTAGAATCTTTTGGACAAGTTTTCGAAGAAGTATGTTCAAAGCAGTTAACGAGGTTCTTTTTTCTCGAGAGAGTGGAGGGAGAGGAGTTTGTTCAGCACTCCCTTTTTCCTCATATGCATTTTCGCTTGAAAGGCCATTTACGTGGTTGTCCTCAGACCGTGTCAGATTGGAGTCTCTTTTGGGATATTGTGTCAGAATATCTCCTCTTTTGCCAAAAAGAGGCCTCTCTATCTGTCCAAGGGCTAGACCCGTTAGATGACCGTGATGTAACAGACCTGGCGACTAGGGGTTATCGCGATAAGGGATTAATAGCGGAATGTTCGAGGAGGTTTACCACTTTTTCCCAATTTTCTCTGAATGATTCCATTCTCCATTCTCCTTGGGAGTTTTCCTTTAAAGTTTCTTTTGAGGAAGGTTGTCGCTTGGTTTTTCCTCGTGAATCTTTTCAGCAGGTGCACACCACTTCCTTTTGCGAAGAGGTAGATGATTTTTGGGTTTTTCTCATGGATGGTGTGGAGAGAAGCTGTACTTCTTTTTTCGAGTCTTGCTCTCGAAATCAAAATGAGTCACTTATTCTTTCTTCTCCACGATCTATTTTACTCTTCCGTCCCGGGTCTAAGTATTTCTTTCGAGGCGTGCTAGCAGAAATTTATCCTTACACTTGGATTAGAGATTTTTTTCTTTTACCGTTACGAGAGAAGTATTGTGCTAAGATCTCTCCTTCTGTACAAAGGAAGATGATGGATTCTTTTCTTGATCAGAAGAAGCTTTTAAAGACGATTCTGGCAGAGCGCGTTGTCTCAAGAGAGGCAGTCTTTCCCTCTGAGATGCGGAAGAGGTTAGCTAATGTCCTAGGCAAGTCGCACTATCGCAAAGATATTCTCAGAAGATTTGACGCTTTTTTTTTCAAAAAGCTCCCCATTTTCTCCCTGGAAGAAGTGAGACGATATTTGGAAAAGATTGTCGACTTGGAGTGGTTTCAGAGAAGGGGATTGCATTTCTCTGTTGATGGCTTTACTGCTTCCCTAAAAGAGGAAGAGATTCTTTTCCATGATATAGTTTGGAGTACTCTCGTCCAATACATTTGTTCAGAAAATCATAAGAACTCCTTCCCTATTCATTTTTTTGAGGATTTATTACAAGTTTGTGTAGATGTGCACTTTTTACCTCTTCCGCCTGTTCGATTTGCCGATTCTTTAGTTTTCGGTTACGATTTGGCCTTTGTATTTAATCCTGGGCTCGATCGGTTAGAGGTGTGGAATGTGCGGGGGCTGCCTTACGAAGGTTTTCCTACTCGAGACGAGCTAGCCTTTTTTGGTGGTGACTCTCCTTCTATGGAGTGGAAAATCTTTCTTCGGGGGCCTTCTGAGAGTTTTTTGAACACTTCGGATCAAGAAAGATGGTGAGGTTTTTTTGTGAAAGAATGGAAAAATAGATCATTTGAAATCGGTCAGATATGGTTAGGTCGTTTTTTAAGAAAATGTTTTACTGTTACTGCGTTATTATCCGCTGGAAGTTTGCTTTTTGGTCGAGATCAATTCGAGGATGATTTGCTCGATATTGAGAGTGATATCGTCGAGTTTGCTGACGATATTGATCGTTTTTTCTTTGAAAAGGATGGAAAGAAAAGGCTCGATTTATCTGGTGTTGTTTCGACTTTTTTGGTGACACCTTACGATGCTAATGTAGACACGACGGTTATTCCAAGGCATGTTTTGACAAATCCTAATTGGAATTCTCTCTTTCGACCCGGCACGACTTTTTTCTGTCCTCTTTCTAGTGCTATTCAATTACGTTATCGTGACGCTGTTTCCTATGGAGAGATTTCTTTTTCAATGGCCTTCCAAGCTGGTCGTCCTCAGACTACTTTTCAAACAGATCGAGCTTATATTGGGTTGCAGATTTGGTCTTCTCCTGATTCAGAAAAGCAATGTTGTGTCGAGGTAGGACGGCAGGGCATGGGAGATTTAGCTTTTTCTAAGGTCCAATACGGTTCTTATTTTGATGGGCTTTGGACTCGGTTTGATTTCATGAAGAGCACTTTGGATCTCACTTTGGGTGGAGGTGTTTTCATGACAGACTCTGAGAAGGGGCATATTGGTCAGTTGGGAGTAGTACGAATTGGTAATTTGAAGGGTGGTCTCTTTGTCGAAGCGAGTGTAGTAAACTGGGACCGTTTTTATGGTTCTTTCACATCTAGGGAGAAGATTGTTTCCCCTTTCGAGGTGATTCGTCAGGCTAGTGCTGGGGAAGACTTGGATCTTGTTGCTCTCGAACCTAGGAACTACTCTTTTGCTTATTTGAACTCTCAATATGTTCTTGGGTTGCGCAGAAAGGGAGGCATGTACGGGGACTATGCCATGTACGCTGGTATTGCTCTTAATCATCGTTACAGGAAGTACGACCCAAGACGACCTTACAACAAGGCTTTCTTTCTAGGCCTTCACCTAGGAGAAACCAAGAAAGCTGGGGATATTGAGTTTGATGCTCAGGTTTGTTACGTAGAGCCCTTTTCAGTTAAGGAGACAGATTTAGCTCTTGGATCAAGGCTACGCAATTCAATGCGTTCTGATTTGGGAGTGGCTCGGACAGGAGATCCATTCTTTAGCCGTGCTAATGTAATGGGACCAAAGGTTTCTCTCTCTTACGCCGTTTCTGACCATTTGAGGATGGTCTTCGAGGCTTCTTGTGGTATGCCCGTTATTGGGAACTATCCTGTTTCAACAAGAACAGCTCTAGGATTTGGCTACGCCTTCTAAAAATACACAAAAGAAAACCCCCTCTCCGGCTTGAGCCGGAGCTGTGAAGAAGACCTGAAAGATCCTTTTCACAGCTCCTCTAGCGATAAGCCGCTGAGGAGGTGATCCTGAGGTTTATGGCCCCTTCTAGGGTCACCACCTAGAAAGAGACAGAGGCCTTAACAGTAACGTCCTGTTGAGCAAGAAGCGTTGCGCAAACATCGATCTGTGCACACTTGTCTGCCACAATGAAACCAACCAATGGAGCAATGTAGGAAGAACGAGTCCCCTCGATCTTCTTGATGCCAGAAGTTCCTAGGTATGCATCCAAAACTGGAGCTTCGATCATTTGACCAGCGTAGTTGGTGATGTTCATAAGCTCAGAAGAGAAAGTGCTTGTGCCGAACAAAACCTTTGCTCCAGCGTACATCATGTTTTGTTGTCCGTAAGCAAATCGAACGGCTAGCTCATACTGAGAGTATTCGAAGGTAGCTTGTGGGTCGTAGATGATGTGGGGCATGTGAGCCAAAACAGCGTCGTCAACTACTACAGTGGTAGGAATCGAGTAGCTAGAAACTTGGTCTTCTGGCACAACCATGAGACCCTTCTTGTTTCCGCTTGTGTCTAAGCTTGGTACAAGCAAGAACTTCCTGCGGGCCACTCCCCCTTTCAAGGAACGGATCTGCATACTGGATTGACGGTAAGCCAATTGACCGCTTGCCTTAAGGCAATTCTCTGAGTAGAACATCACACCCAGCTTACCACCCCAAACAAGAGAGGGCTTTCCTTCGAATGCCAACTCGTTGCGCATAGCTCCAACTGTGTGTGTTAAGATACCGTCTGCTTGGTTTGTTCCTACTTCAACACCCAGGCAAACTCTTCCAAAAGCAGAAAAGCCGATTGAGGCAACAGCAGAATTGCGGCAAATTGAGTCGAAATTCCCAGCCGAGGTGCTTGAAGGAGCCTTGAAGTCCTTCTGCCGGGATCCCTCAAGGAAACCACCAACCATGACACCGTAGTCTGAGGTCTCAGATAGATCTCTTTCCTCTAACATAGGGTTTGCTGCCAAAGCACTGACAGACGAAAAAAGAAGGACAGCTGTCAGCCCTTGAAGAGATAGCATTTTTTTTTTCACAGGAACCTCCAAAAATGGAAAAGAATTTTTCTCATACAGTCGCCCAATAGGCATTCCAATTGGATGAATCGTGTCCAATCAATGCACAATGAGAGAAAGCTCAGAGCATACCCCCCTTGTTTATGGGATGATGGCTTTTTTCGCAAGTGACTAAAAACAGATCCTTACGCCACTCTCAGCACAAAAAGAGGTTGAGACACTCAACACCTTATGGATTGGGATAACTTTTTACTAAATAGAAATGCAAATAAGACCATGAATGGAGATAGAAATCCAAAAACATCTCTGGGTGCATGACTAAAAATAAGGGTAAATCCTGAAGCAAAGAGTGATCCAAAAACCCCCGAAAAACTCGTTGCGGCATAAATTTTTCCTATCAAGCTTGGGGGAGCTTCTAAATGAATGAAACTATTTATAGATACAAACACCATCCCGGTCAGAAGTCCAAAGAGAGCCAAGAGAGGAATGACTGTTTGGGGAGAGTGTAAAAGATAAAAAAGGAAAAAGAGTGGGCCGGTCAATTTTGTCACAAAATAAATGACGCGCAAGTGCCTTCCTTTTTTTGTGATGGAACCTGAGACAATCGACCCAATAATGAAGCCTAGACCGGAAAAAATTAGGAGGAAGGCGCCTTCTGTCTCCTTCATTCCCATTTCGATCATGCCATAGGGGATAATGTTAATCTTCAAGACTCCGGTGGAAAAGTAAAGAAAAGAGTAGAGAAGTACAACCGGTCTGAGTTGCTTAGACTTCCTCACGGTATCCAAGACATATATAGAATTTTTTATTGGATCGAGAGTTAACTCAGAAGTTTGCCAAGAGGTAGAAGCTCTTTTGGATAGTTGCGAGCTAAGAAGGATCTCAAAAAGTGCGGCCAGACAGCATAAACAAGAGCAAGTCGTGAATGATTTGTTTGTTGTTTGAATTAAAAGAGCCGCAAGCGGCTGCCCTACTATTCCAGCAACGATATTTACAATAGAAAAAAAAGAATTTACTCTTGTGATTTGTTTGCCCGGGACTAACTCTGGGATAAGGCTGTATTTAGAGGGATTAAGAATCGCTACATGACAGAAGAAAAGAAAAAGTGCAGCCAAGGCGAATGGTGGACGATTCACATAGAAAGAGAGGGTCGTGAGGAAAGACGCGAATAGGGCAGCGTACTTGGAAAGGACGAAGACACGTGTTCGATCAAACCGGTCGGCCAAAGCACCAGCTGTTCCGAAAAGTAGAAAATGGGGTAAGCAATAGGCAAGGTAAGAAAAAGAACTGGCACGACAAACATTCTTCCCTTCGGCATGATTTAAAAGGAAGAGGGCGACAAACATGCGGATAACGTCTTCGTTGAACGCGGAAAGAAACTGACACGTTGCCAAGGCCCAAATATTTTTTCTTTCCTGAACAGTGTCATGCTTCCCCATTACAAACCACTCCCGCACACCCGTAAAGCAGATTGGACGAACCTGTACTCTTTATCTGGATGAATGGCGTATTCTACAGAACAGGGGTAATTCATATCAGAGATATTCTTCCTATGTCTCCCTATTGGACCTGCTTTCTCAGCCATGATTGTCACGCCTTATCGAGTCTATTTTTTGAAAGGTCCAAACAACGGCCCTGTCTTGCGAAACAGGTCGTTTTTTCCTCAGGGAGAGCTTGTTCAATGTGGTTGGACCATTGTCTAGCTCGCCAGCATGGTATGTCTTGGGGTTTAGACCATTACTGTTTACTCGCGCTCTTTCCGAAGCTCTATCTTTCCTATGCTTCATCTTCTTTTGGTGAAGAACTTTTTTGGCATCTTGTAGAAGCTTTGACGGATTCTGCTGCTTCTCCTTCTTCAATGGTTGGTCGCGCCGATTTTTATTCCAAACTGGAACAGTTTTTCAGGCACGCTGGAGAGATGGATCCGGTTCAACGCCAAACTTCGTTAAAAAAGCACCAACTTGCACTTTGGAAAAAACTTTTCTTAGAGGGAAAGACAAGATGGGACCATTTGAAAAAATGGCAAAAAGACGATCCGCAAGCCTCTGTAGCCAAAGAAGCTTTAGGCCCTTGCATCGATTTCTTCGGTGTGGACTGGCTCTCTCCTTTTCAGCTTGAAATTCTTCAATGGCTCTCTCACTCTATCGAAATTACGCTCTATGCTTTTTCCCCTTCGTCTTCTTTTTGGGGAGAAGGGGCATCACGCCCTAGAAAGCATCTCCTTATCCGTGGGCTGCTTCAAAAGGAACTGTCAGACCATGACCTTGAAAAGGTAGAGCAGGTGCTAGAAGAGCCCCATCCGCTTCTTGCCTCCTACGGGACATTTGCCAAATCTTTCCTACACTCTCTTGAGGACTACGGTGCTCTCATCAAAGGGGTTTATCCTCATAAAGCCAGACAATCTTATTTCTGTCAGAGTATTTTTTCTGAGGAGGTCGTCTGGGGTGTGCGAGAACCGTCTCTTTTGGATCATCTTAAGGAAGGGCTTTTGCTTTGTCCTATTCAAAAAAACATAAGAGAACAAACGGGTCTAGTTGTTGATGGAAGTTTAAAAGTTCATTGTGCTCCTGATCTTTCAGAACAAGTCCTCCTTGTACAAGATGAAATCAGGCGTGCTCTTCTCGAGGGGTTTGCTCCAGAGGACATCCTCGTTCTTGCCCCAGAAATGCATCGGTTTAAGGCTTGGATTACTTCTGTTTTTTCAGATCGTTCTCTTGTTGATGTAGGCTTTCGCCTTTGGTCCACACGGGTAGATTCCTCTCATTGGTTCAGCTGTTTCTCTTGTTGGATGAGATTTATGTTGAGTGAATGGGGTAAAGAAGATGTTTTAGAGCTTCTTTCCGAACATCATTGGGGGGAACGTTTTCAGTTTGATCGGACAGTTTGGAGAAATTTTGTTGCCCTTTTTGAACAGCAACCCTACTTCTGGGGGTATGACGCTCGACATCAAGCAATTTGTTTGCATCAAATACAAGGGTCGAAACAAGGAAAGACTTGGCAAGAGGTTACCTTTGGACTCTTGCTCTCTCTACTCTCCTTTCCTCAGCATCCTCACATGACAAAATTTCCTCCTTCGTTTCCTTCCGTAGCGACCCCTTGTTTGCCTGTCCGAGACTTTGTACAAACCTGTTCCTGTTTTCAGGCTTGTTTGAGCTGGCTAGAAGAAGGTGCGTCTCTTCTCTCTCCTTTTCTTTATCGGGAAAAAGCAGCTCCAATTTTTTGGATTGATTTACTCTTAAGGGCTCTTGAACTTTTTCCTCTTTTGGAAGAAGAAGAGAAGGATTGTTTGTCTTGGAAGCATTGGATCCTGGAAAAGAAAAGGTTATGGGAGTCGATTACGTCCCTCGTTGATCCCGAGCTCTTTTGGGAAAAGCTTTATAAAGAGAGCTGTTCTCTATTCGAAGGCTGGGAAGGCTCTGAAGCAGTAGACGTTGTGACTTTTGCTCCTTTGCTTGTGATGAAGGCTCTTCCTTATCGACTTATCATGGTGATGGGATTAGATGAATCGTCTTTCCCAAGATCAGATCGAGAGGAATGGATGTGCGGCGGAGCTTTAAGAGAGTATCATCCTAGCTCTGCCCTTGTAGAGCGTTACGCTTTTTTAGAAGCTATTTGTGCAGCACAAGACCGTCTAATTCTACTCTATTCCCCTTCTCACGAGAGTCAAACTCGAGAGGATATCCATGCTTCACCGGTGGTAGAGGAATTACTGGCTTTTCTAGAAAAAGAGGGCTTAGAGACAACAGCAAGACCTTATCCTGATGCTCTACACCAATTACACGCTGTTCGAGACAAACCTTTTCTTCATTCTTCTTCGAAAGAGGAAGCTACAGAGTGGTTGCGTCTTATCCCCTTTACCACGACTCTTACTTTGCAAGAGTGTCGTACCTTCCTGCAACAACCAGCTTCTTTTTTCTTGAGACGCCTGCTTCGGGAAAAGTCCTTAAAGGTCTGTGATCCTTTAGGACTCTGTTCTAAGCAGTTTTTTTTTCGTAAAGTGTTAAGAGAACAAGACCAAAAGGCAGCCCAAGATTGGATTTATTCGACTTGGCCTTCTTCTTTCGCGACTTTTGAGGAGCGAGTCATGTTAAGTCAGGTTAGACAGGAGGCATATCAGATTTCTTGCTGTTTAGCTTGCTTAAGGCCTGAAAAAGTTGATTCACATCGTTATCTCTTTCCTGCTCTCCAGATAGGGAAGAAATGGATAACTGGCTTTTTTTCATCCGATTTGTCTGTAGATGAAGAGGGCATGCTCCTGCCTCAAGCTTTGTCTGTCTCTGTGCGTTCTTTTCTTCCTTATCTTCCAGACATTCTTGCTTTTCGGTTACTTCCTCCTGCTTTTGGCTTTGAAGGGAAAATACGTTTAGAATCGGGTCTATCTCTTTCTTTTCTTCAAGAAGATGCTGAGCAATTGTTACATATGCTGTTCCAAATTTGTCTACAAGGCTCAACCTGTCTTCTTCCTTGGCCTTTTTTGAGTCATTCGAAGCAGGAACATAGGTGGAATAAAAGTGCGTCAGGAACGACTCCGCATAGTTGGTTGCTAAAGAGGCTGGAGGATTCTCTTTCTGTCCAGGAGAAGGAGAGGCTTTTTGAAAAAGGATGGGCTTCTCTGGTTCTCCCTTTTGAGAAGAAGGTCAAAGAACTCTTCTTCCAACTGTTTGGGGGTGGTCTTGACGCAGGCGTTTAATGTCCTTTCTAGGGACTTTGAGTCGTCTGGATCGTTTGTTATTGAAGCTTCTGCTGGAACGGGGAAGACGTTTTCTATCGAACATCTCTTCATTCGCGCTCTTTTAGAAGGGATGCAGCCCGAAAATATTCTGATGATGACCTTCACACGCAAGGCCGCACGACAGTTGGTGACCAGGATTCGGAAGGCCCTTACCTCTTTTTGTGCGTTATGTTCATCTCAAAAAGAAGACCGAGAACAATTTCCAGATTATTTTCAGCCCTATTTAGAAGCAAACTCTTTTCATAAGGTTAAACGTTTTTTGAAAATGGGCCTAGAAGGAGTAGATCGGCTTCCCATTTTTACCATTCACGGTTTCTGCCAGTTTCTTCTACAACAAGATCATGTTTTTCAATTACCTGCTCTTGTGAACAGTTCAGTGTGGCTGCAGCAAATAGGACCTATCTACCTTGCTCGTTATTTACATGCGACTTTAGGCACAGAGTCTTTTCCTCTTCGTTACGAGGAATGGGACTATCTAGTCGAGCAACGATGGTCTTTCTCTTCCTTCTCTCTGTATCAAGATCTTTTGGGTCAAGAAAACGTCTATCCCATTCGTCATCGGGACCTCTCTTGGGAACAGACTCTTGTTTCTTTACGTTATCGTTTCTTAAAATTTGGACTTTCTCCCTCTCTGATTTGGGAAGAGTGCCTAAAGGCACAATTTCCTTTTCGAGGATTTTCTACTGAAAAATCTCTTAAAAAAAATATTTTAAACTCTTGTCTTCAGGCTCTTTCTTCTAGAAAGATTGACCTTCTTTCCCTTCATGCTATTGGGTCAGGATTATCCTTGATTGGTTCTGATCTTCTTTTAAAACGATTTCGAGGGCCTTTAGATCTCTCTTGGGCTGATCTTTTGAAAAAAGAGTTTAGAAGAGAGTTGCGCTATTTAGCCAAGGGTCACTTGTTTATTTCTAAACTTGTTGCTCACCTGTCTGCTTCCCCTTGGTGGCAATCTGTCCAAGCTTACAAGGGTGCTCAACCTGATGTCCTTTTGACTATGCTTCTAGAGAAACTAGGGAAGCAGGAGGCCTTCTTAAAGGAGTGTCGTGAGAAGTTTTCTTATGTCATCATCGATGAGTTTCAAGATACAGACCCATTACAGTGGAAGATTTTTGATTTGCTTTTTTCTCCCCCATCTCCTGTAAGGCTCGTGTTAGTTGGAGATCCGAAACAATCCATCTACTCTTTTCGTAGAAGTGATGTTTATACCTATTTTAAGGCGTCTACTTCTTTATCTCAGAGTTACACTTTAGAAAAAAATTTTAGATCACAGTCTTCTTTGATTGAGACTCTCAATTTACTCTTCTCCTCATCTAAAGACTGGATGTTCTTACCTAAAACGAAGCAATCTATTCATCCTGTTTCCGTTTCTGCGCATCATCTCGATCAGGTTTCTGAGCAACGGGTGCATTTTTTGTCATGGGACGGATCTTGGTCTTCTCTTTTTCGAGAGACAGCCTTACGTATTTATCATCTTATTCAGCATGGATTTTGCCCTAGTCAAATTGCTGTTCTTGTTTCTCGACATACGATGGCTAAAGAGTTTTTAAAGGAAATGGAAGGAATTCCCGTCCATGTTCCAAGAATCTTTCCTGAGGAAATGAAGACGGTTGCTTGTTGGATGTGGGCTATTTTAACATCTGTTTGGGATCAAACGGTCCATTGCTTGCCCCGTCTTTTACTAACACCCTTTTTTGGTTTTGATTGGAACCTTTTGCATCAGAGCCAAATTTGGTTAGATGTCAAATGCATTTTACATTACCTCTTTCAGGTCTATAGAGATGAAGGTTTGCCCGCTCTATTTGCAGCTTTGACTCAAGTCCATTGGAAAAACAGGACTCTCGGAGAAGCGTTTCAGGAGGAGACTTCCCTACGAGAAAGGTTAATTTGGAGACAGCTGATCTCTTCTCTTTTTGAAAAGGAGAAGAGGAGCCCTGCTAGTATTTTAGATTGGTTGCTTAGGCTCATGTCAGGCCAGCATGTGTTGGGAGAGATTTTACCTCAAAATTACCTCGCTCCTGCTGTTCAGTTACTCACAATTCACGCTTCTAAAGGACTCGAATTTGACTGTGTTTTCGCTTTGGGCTTAGCGGATCGTTCTTCTTCTCGGACTAGCTTAGATGCAAGGTGGGTACAACTAGAAGAAGGAGACATTTCAACTGTTTTAGGTGCTTCCTTGCCTTCTAAAGAGTTAGAAAGTTATTTAGATGAGTGTGATGCCGAAAAGCTGCGTTTACTTTACGTCGCTTTGACTCGGGCTAAAGAGCACCTTTTTGTGCCCCTTCCTTCTGCTAAAAAAATGAAAACTAGTCCTAAGCGTGGTTCAGCGGCTCCTATTGAACTCTTTGCAGCCTCTTTTTCTGCCTCTGGTCGCGATTACAAAGCCCTTTACCAGGTCATTGCAGAGGGATTCTTTGAAGAATTTCAACATTTTCTGAAAGAGAAAAACTTGCTGGCCCAACCCTTGGCCCATTCGGAAAGGGAACCTCTGAAAGAACAACTTCTTTTGCCTCAAAAAGAGAAAGCCGTTGTTTGGAAACCGTCCAGATTTTACCAACTGTGCTCACAGGCCCATAGTAAAATTCTATTCACGAAAAGTATTACAGCTCCTCTTTCTTCGTCTTGGTCAAACTGGATGGATCTTCCAAGGGGTTCTCAAATAGGGACTTTTTTACACGAGTTGTTATCTCGTCTTGTGATAGATCGTCATTTTTGCCTATCCTACTGGAAGGAGATGATGGGGACTCGAGCGCCTTGTCCTATGAAAGAGGAAGAGCAAGAAAATCTTCTTTTTCTTTTGAAGGGTACTCTAACTCGAAAGCTTCCCTGTTTAGATGTCTCTCTAGAGGAGATTCCAGCGCATCAGTGTGTGACGGAGTTTCCTTTTTGTTTCAGCGGTATGCGAAGACACGGGGATCTATGGAAGGGAGTTATTGATCTTTTGATCCAGAAGGATCAGCAAGTCTTTCTTCTTGATTGGAAGTCGAATTGGTTAGGATCAGAACCGTCTTGTTACTCAGAAGAGCATTTGATGCGTTGTTGTGAAGAACACGGTTATTTGGAGCAAATTGGTCTTTATGCCTCCGCGGTGACAAGACGTTTGGAGGGGAGTTCCTTGACATTCGGAGGTTCCATTCTTTTCTTTCTTAGAGCAGAGCGGGGCCTTTTTTTTCATGCTAGATAATCCTGAAAAACCTTGGATGGTTCTTTGCTCATACTTAGACAAGAAGACGATACATCTTGCAAAGTCGTGGGACTCTCAAGGAGACGATGGCCATCCCCTTTTAGCTTTTGTTTTTAAGGCAGCCCGAGCAGGACACTTTTGTGTCCGTATCACGGGCCAATCTGTTTATCCCTCCATTTATGATCTTGTCGAGGAGGAGCTCTTGGAACAAGATGAGGCATTCCTGGAGCGTTTAGAAGCATGGATTCGGAAGGGAAGAGAGGCTTCTCCATCTTGGTTAGGCTCTTTTTGGTCTCCTTTCTCTCCCATTTTGCTCTATCGTGTGGGGGATTATTTCCTTCTGCCTCGGTTTATGGGCGTTTTAGATACGCTTTTGCATCAAATAACGCGTTTGAGCCAGGCCCCTTGTTTCTTGTCTTGGGCTAAGGTTCCCTGCCCTGCTGTCTTGAATCCGGAACAACAAGTCTGTTTTGAATCCGTGCAAAGACAAGCAGTGCATTTCCTTTTAGGTGGTCCTGGAACAGGGAAAAGCTTTACAGCTGTTGCTGTCATTCAGTTGGCTCTCTCCTCTGGTTTTCGTGTAGCTGTTCTTGCTCCTACAGGTAAAGCTGTGGCTAACCTGAAAAAGAGGTTCTCCTCTACCGAGACGTGCTTTTTTGGAACGATTCATCGAGCTTTAGGGTTATCTCATTCATCACCTCTTCGTTCACGCATGAACCCAATTCCTTATGATTTCATCTTAGTGGATGAGTGTTCCATGATTGATGCCCTTCTTTTTGCAGAACTTTTGCAAGCCATTCCAACAGGTGCACGTGTTCTTTTCATGGGGGACATGAATCAGCTGCCTTCTATTGAGATGGACGGAGCTTTTTCTTTGCTTGTCGAATGGGGCAAGAGGTATCAGCTGGTGACGCAACTGGAAACTTCTGTTCGAATGGAGACAGAGGGGTTGGGAGCTTTAACTCAGCATGTTCTTACCGGAGATCGGGAATTGTGCTTTGCTCTTCTTCAAGAAGACCCTTCTCTTCGTTGGATTGAACAACCTGTTGTCTCGGATTGGTTTGAAGAGATCTGTTCTCTTTTTGGAGAGGAGTTGAAGAAATGGTTATGGGCGTCTGAAGAGCAGGCTTTTATTTTAATGGATACATTGAAAGTTTTAGTACCTATTCGTGTTGGTGAATCAGGAAGTGAACGTGCTAATCTCTCAATCACGCTCTGGATGTGCCGTCAGGCTCGTCAGAGGGGTATAGACACATTTTATATGCCTGTTTTTGTCACCAAAAATTTCCCTTCTGAAGGTCTTTGTAACGGAGATCAGGGACTGATTCAAGTACATGTGCAAGAAGCTCTCGATCCCCTCACCAAAAGGAGAGTAACTTTTCTTTATCGAGAAGAGTCAGGTGACTTTTTAAAGAAAGAGATGTCTTCTTATGACCTTAGTTACGGTTGGTGTATTTCTGTTCATAAGTCTCAAGGAAGTGAGTTTGATCATGTTGTAGTCATTCTTCCAAAAGCAAGTTCTCGTTTGCTCAACCGACAGCTTCTTTACACTGCCTTAACAAGGGCCAAGAAAGGCATCACCTTGTGGGCCCATCGTTCGGAATTAGATCTAGCTCTTTCTAAAAGCCTATTGAGGAGTGAATCTGGGTTAATGCGAGTCTTTGATCAAGGCGATTGTTCTATAGGGAGGATGATTTGACTCTTTTCAAGATTGAGAGTGACAGAAGTAGGCACTTCAGAGTGTTGGAGAGAAGGATCGGAGGAAGACGAGAAAAGCAATCCTAGCCTTTCACCAGGCTTTAAAAGAAAGCTGGTTGGTGAACAATCGAAGACGTATTTTAGCTTTTTCGCTTCTAACTTCTTTGCTCCTTGAGAGAGTGGTCGCCATTCTCCTTGAGAGGAGATGTGGCATAACCGAACAATGAAAGAAGTCTGTTCTGTTTTGATGAAAGAGAGTTGTAACCTTGGTGTCCCTGTGATGATAGTCTCACTTTGTGGTTCAAAGTTGAGAAGATGTTTTTGTACGAAAGGGTGTTGGCATACTTCTTGTCCTATTGAGGCAGCGTGGTTTTGAAGAGTCCAGTCTTTGGTTGCTGGGACAGGTTGAGATGGGTCATGTTCTACTATGAGCCATGTCTCGGGCTCTTGGGAGAGGGATAATGTCGTGTTTTGGCTAGGGATCGGCCAAGTTTGCATTTTTTTCCAATGGCCTTCTTGGGGATGGAGGAC
Organism: Candidatus Similichlamydia laticola; assembly: GCF_003339615.1. Taxonomy (GTDB): domain Bacteria; phylum Chlamydiota; class Chlamydiia; order Chlamydiales; family Parilichlamydiaceae; genus Similichlamydia; species Similichlamydia laticola. Next base: position 12,682 of record NZ_QQBG01000028.1, on the reverse strand, counting down.
GTAGTAGAGAGAAGAGATGTCTTCTGTCCACTTTTCACCTTTAAGATGGTGATCGAACCACTTTTTGGGAGAACAGTCGAAAGGTAGATTGTTTTCGTTTTGAAAGAAGAAGGGCGAATCTGTCATAGGAATGTGAGACCAAGGCCCAATGATCAGAATACTTTTGGAGGGATTCGCTTGATGGTGCTCCAAGAAGGTGTCAATGGTCCCTTTGGAGAAAAAATCGTACCAACCTGTGCAGTAAAGTGTAGGCCTCTGTTGAGGTGTCACGTATCTCTTTGGTTCGACCATGCGAAAGAAAGGAGATTCTTCTTGAAAGGAGCAGAGTCCCATAAAACTTTGCAGCAAAAGACCGATGCGGTTGCGGACGATGTCTTTACGGACAACGTCTCCTGAAAAAAGAACATCCCTAATAAAGCGACACGTGGTGCTGACCATGTAGAGACTTTTCAATCCGGGTATCTCTTGTCCGCCTACGAGGGACTGGATAATAGCTGAGGCGGATAAACCCCACATGCCGATGGATCCATTACAATAAGGACTAGCAACAAGCCAAGCACATATGTCAAATGTGTCTTCGGTGATTTTCTGCGAGCTCGTAAACAAACTCAAGAGGCCACACCAGCTCCGGCGCGTTCTCTGAAAGACAACACCATACCCTTCTTTTGTTAAGGGGAGAACTTCTTCTAGGAAGTTGGACTCTAATTTGTAAGGGGATCGAACGAGAATGCAAGGCCAAGGCGGGTCCACGCAACTAGGTGTAAAGAAGACAACCTCTGACTCATGACCATCTCGCATAGGTAAGAGAAGGCAAAAAGAAGAGCAACTCTCAGAAAGGGAGGGAAAGTCAAGAGTTCTTTTAAAAAGAGGGTTGGCTTGAAGGGAAAAACTACTCAAAAAGAGAAAGGCAAAGCCCCTACTTTGCCTCAGACCCCACACGCTTTAAGCGAGTGCGTCTTTTTTGAGAGCTTTGACTTGACGCGGCTAACACGATTCTTCTTGAGAAGACCAGTTTTTAGTCCCTTATCCAAAAGACTGAACACACGGCTTAGACCCTCTGAGGCCAAGCTTTCCTCATTTTTTTGAATAAAGGAAAGCAAAGCACGAACAGATGTATGGATGCGGGACTTGGCAGCACGATTACACTGTCTTTTCTTTTCTGCCTGCACGATTCTCTTCTCTGCAGAAGTCTGCTTTTTGACTTTCTTTCCTTCTTCCCTTTGCATGTTGTCTCCCTAAGAGTAACCGACCCCCCTCCATTTTGTTTTGAGAAAGCTTATATCGTCAAGGTCTCCCTTTTGGAAACGGAGATTGCTAATCGTGTCCCTTCTGGATAAATTTAGTCATATTCGCAGAAACCTGCCAAGGCTGACTTATGAGTAAGGCAAGAGAAAGTTTATTAGTTGAAATGGATTGTAAAGGAATTATTCCTGGTCCAGGAGAATCTTGGAGGGAATGGGAAGAGAGGGCACGCCTTCTTTCCAAAAGCGTCCCTAATCAGACGACCCATACTGCTGTGCTAGAAGTTTTGGAATGGCATTGGGGTATTTCTCCCTCTTGGGTGGAGGTAAAAGAAAATACATCCGGTTTTTGGCCTTGGCATGCGGCTTCTTGTGCTGTATCCGAGGAAGGTTTTATTACCGTTACGGTGAATCCAGGTGCAGCCTTTTTTTGTTCATTTGATGAGATTTTGGCGCATGAGCTGTCTCACGCAGCACGTTCTTCTTTTCAAGAGGGTTGCTTTGATGAGCACTTAGCTTATGCCCTTTCCTCCTCTTCCTTGAGGAGGTTTTGGGGACCTTTCTTTTCTCAAAAAACTTGGATCCCTCTTCTGTGGGTTCTGTCTTGGTTTCTTCCTGCTGGATTGCTACTTATTGGATCTTTTTCTTCTGTCAAGATCACTTATGCCCTCGTAGGGGGAGGATGGTTCTCGGCTCTAGTAAGGCATTACTTGCTACAGCTGCAGTACCGTAAAGCTTGGAGTAAATTGCGTGAAGAATTCCCTGAAGAGTTAGCTCGTTGGATGTTTTTCCGGTTATCCGAAGAAGAGGTCTTGTTGCTAGCTGAAGGAAGTTTTTGTTTGGAAACAGACCTTTTGGCTCGAGATGAGCCGAGAAGTAGATTGTTTAAGATCAAGATTGATGGCGTGGAAAGGGTTTAAACGGATGGTGAGGTCGAAGAAAGGTACGATCTAAGAATTCATCCGTTATCTCTTCTAAAAATCGGCTTGGTCTTTGAAAACGGAGGCTGCCCCAGAGGATACGTTTTTGGGCATGTGTCAAAACAAGATAACGTTTGGCTCGTGTCATACCGACATAGCAAAGACGCCTTTCTTCCTCTAAAGATTCTTCCCCTATAGGAAACACACCTTCCTCGAGTCCAACAAGAAAGACGGCCTCAAACTCAAGGCCTTTAGCATAGTGAATGGTCATGAGTTGAACGCGTTCGTGTGCTTCCCCTTTCTCTTTCTTTTCTGAACTGAGGGCTATGGTCGACAAGAATTCTTCTATGGAAAGTTGGGGGACCTGTGTTTCCCAATTTACGGTTCGCAGAAAGAATTCGTCTAATTGTTGTCGTCTTTCTTCAATTGGTTCTTTCAGGGAGTTATGAAGAAGGTCTGACTGGATAATGTCTTGGATGAGGAGAGAAAGAGGCAAAGTATTCGGAGAGAGTTTGGAGAGAAAACGAGAAAGAGTTGTGAGACTATTTCGTTGTTGTTGAGTTGCTTTAAAACATGGTGCAATCCCCTTCTCTAGGGCTCTTAAAAAATTCCCTGTTTCTCTCAAATGGATCATTAAACGTCCTTTGCATTTTTTTCCCACGCCCGGGAGAAGATCGAGAAGACGCTCTGCAGCACAAGAGTTTTGGGGTGAGTGCAAGATCTGCAAAAAAGCTAAGGCGTCTTTGGTCTCCTTTCTTTGGTAAAAGGAAGGCCCTCCGAATATTGTGTAAGGGATACCTTTTCGCAGTAAAGCATCCTCGATTGATTTGGAAATTGCGTGAGTACGATAGAGAACTGCTATTTGTCCAAAAGAGAGTCCTTCCTCTTTCATCTCTAGAATAGATTGAACAACTTGTGCAGCTTCTTCTAGGTCAGAGGGTGCTATGTATTCTATGGGGGGAACCCCTTCTCCCAATTGGCTCCAAAGGGTTTTATGCAACCGATTTTGATTATGAGAGATCAGTTGATTCGCGGCTTTTAGGATTATGTTTGTACTTCTGTAGTTTTGTTCCAATGGAAGGATGCGTGTGTTTCTCAAGACCTTGGGTAGGTTGAGGATGTTGCGAATAGTTGCGCCTCTCCAAGAATAGATAGCCTGATCTGGATCACCAACGAAACAGATGTTGTAGTGGGGTTGTCCAAGGAGAAAGAGCATTTCAGCTTGGGCTACATTGGTGTCTTGATACTCATCGACAAGAAGATATAACCATTGTGAGCGGTATTGGTGGAGAATATCTGGGTGTGCTTGAAATAACTCCAAGGGCTTAAGAAGCAAGTCATCAAGGTCTAGGGCATTAGCTTGTCGTAACTGCTCCTCATAGAGGAGATAGAGGCGATTTTTTTCTTCTTGTAGATCCCATGCCTCGTTGGAAAGGCCATTGTTTTTCCGCTCTTTTAAAAATTGTTCTAAAAAAGAACATGAAAGTGAACTCTGTTCTCGTTCTAAGAGGGAACGGAGCACCTTGCGACGATCTTCTTCATCGTATATAGAAAAGGAAGTCGTTTGAGGAATATTTCTAGCTGGAAGACAGCGTCGCAAAATGTCGTGACCAAGGCGATGGAAAGTCCCAATCCAACTCCCTTCTACTCCTTTTTTGCGTATGCGGAAACGCATCTCTCTTGCGGCTTGATTCGTGAAGGTCAAAGTCAAGATTTGCTCTGGAGCAATGCAGTGGTGATTCACTAGTTGGTCTAGTCGAGAGGTCAAAACAGTTGTTTTGCCTGTTCCTGCTCCGGCAAGAACAAGAAGGGGGCCTTCTGTGTGAAGCAAAATTTCTTGCTGCTGTTTGTTAAAGTGCACGATCAAATTCCTCGGATCATGAGATGGCTTTAATGAGGATAAAATTTTTTCTTCATTTAGGTTGAGAAGTTAGCAGTCTTCAGTCCTCTTTGCCAAAAACAGAGGGTGGCTTTCTTGACGAAATTGGTCAACGAAGATACAATGCTATCCCTCTTCTCTCGGAGAGTTGTTTTATTTTCTAATCAAAGTCGTACCAGGAATGTGAGGAGCTTATGGCCAAGCTTAAGCCTTTGGGGAACCGTGTCTTAATCAAGCGAAGTGCTTCAGCTCAGTCTAAAAAAGGTATTCTTATACCTGAAACAGTGAAAGAGAAACCTTGTGAAGGTGTCGTGGTTCGTTGTGGAGAGGAAGACCTTTCTTCTGGGTCCCCTTCTCCTGTCGAGCTTAAGGAGGGCGACCGCGTCTTATTTTCTTCCTATTCTGGTTCGGAGATTCAGTTTGAAGGGGAAGACTTTCTTGTTGTTTCTTTGAAAGACATTTTGGGCATTCTGCCTTCTTAATAGGACTTGGGGTTTAGGTTATGGTGGAAAAGAAGATCGTGACGTTGGGAGACGAAGCGCGTCAGTCGATAGCTGAGGGTGCTCAAACTTTAGCAAAGATTGTTTCCGTTACCTTGGGTCCTAAAGGCAGGACTGTCATGCTGGGGCGAGGACAGTCTGTCGTTACTACGAAAGATGGTGTTTCTGTAGCGAAAGAGATCGTGCTAAAGGATTCTTTACAGAATGTGGGTGCTCAGTTACTGAAAGAAATTGCATCTCAAACAGCCGATTTGGCCGGGGACGGTACAACTACAGCCGTTGTTCTGGGCAATGAGATTTTGCGTTTAGGTATGAAGGCTGTAGTTTCTGGAGCAGATGTTTCTTCTTTGAGGATGGGGTTAGAATTGGCTACTGAGCGTGTTTGTCGCGTTGTACGTGAGATGGGCTCTAAAGTAGAGACGAGCGAGCGAATTGCGCAAGTAGCCACGATTTCTTCCAACAATGATTCTGAAATTGGGTCGATTATTGCGGAAGCCATTCAAGAAGTTGGAAAAGAAGGTGTCATCTCGATTGGGGAGAGCAAGTCCATTGAGACGAAGTTAGAAGTTGTCAAGGGCATGCAATTTTCTAAGGGGTACGTCTCACCTTATTTTGTTACGGATCTAGAAAAGTCGATTTGTGAGTTTGGAGATGCCTTTCTTCTTCTTGTAGAGAAGAAGATTTCAGGTGTGACAGGGCTGGTAAAGTTTTTAGAGCGTTTTTCAGAAGAGAAAGGCAGTCGACCTCTCCTAATTGTTGCAGAAGAGATTGAGTCAGAAGCTATAGCTATGCTTGTGCTCAATAAAATCAAGGGAGGTATGCCTCTGTGTGCCGTTAAGGCACCCGACTTTGGGGACCGTAGAAAGCAGAAGCTAGAGGATCTGGCTATTTTGACAGGTGCTCAGTTGATTTCTTCTGAGTCTGGGCTTTCTCTGGAGAATGCGGACCTTTCTGTTCTAGGTCGAGCTGGAAAGATTCGCGTCTCAAAAGAAGAAACAGTTGTTGTGGAGGGTCGTGGAGATAAAGCTCAGATCGAGGAGAGGTGTGAGCAAATTCGTCTTCTTTTGTCAAAGACGGATGCTGCTTATGAGCGTGAGGCGTTAGCTGAGCGTCTGTCCAAAATGCAGGATGGTGTAGCTGTTATTTATGTAGGAGCTGCTACTGAAGCGGAAGCGCGTGAGCGTAAGGATCGCATTGAGGATGCCTTACATGCTACACGGGCGGCTCTGACAGACGGGGTTGTTCCTGGAGGTGGTGTTGCCCTTTTGCGTGCTGTGCCTGTTCTAGAGAAGCTTGAAAAGGAGGTTTCTCCGGAAATAGCTGTAGGTGTGCGCATTATTCGACAGGCTTGCTTTGCCCCTGCTACACAAATTGCTTCTAATTGTGGTGAGAATGGTTCGTTGATTGCAGGAAAGATCTACGAGAATTCGAATCCTAACTGGGGTTATAATGGATTGACAGGTTCTTTTGGCGATCTGTTTGAGCTAGCTGTTATTGATCCTGTTGCTGTCGTTGTTGTTTCTTTAAGCAAGGCTGTCTCCGTCGCGAGTCTCATGTTAACGAGTGGTTGTGTTGTGACTGATTCGGAAGAGGAGGAAGAGGAGGAAATGGAAGAAACAGCCTACTAGATTTTTTCTTATCCAAGAAAGAAAGGCTTAATAGCGTAGAAGATAATCCAGCAAAGGATTGTCCCAGCCGGAACTGTGATGGACCAAGACAAGAAGATTCCTTTCAGGGTTTTCAGGTTTAGGTTTCCTGATCCTCTAGCCAGGCCTATGCCAAGGAGGCTGCCAATGAGGGTGTGTGTTGTTGAGATAGGCATCCTGAGTTGAGAGGCGAGCATAACGGTTAGAGCGCATCCAAATTCGGCAGAGAATCCCCTGCTTGGTGTGAGTTCTGTAATCTTCTTCCCTACAGTATGAATCACCCTCCATCCCCAAAGAGCCAATCCGAAAACGATACCAGTCGCACACCAGATAAGTACCCACTTAACGGAGAGTGAGCGGTTGGTATGTCCCTCCATAACACGGAGGCTGATCAGAAGTGGACCAGCGGCATTAGCGACATCATTTGCTCCGTGGGAGAAAGCCATAAGGGAAGCCGAAGCAATTTGCATATAGGAAAAGGCTTTCTCGACTAAGGCGTGTTCTTCTAGGGGCTTTTCCTTTTTCAATTCTTTTCTGATTCGTTCTAGCGCTTCTATTTTCGGATGTAGGGCGTGGATCCATTGTCTAGAGGGAGCTATTTCTTTGGCCAGTTGTAGAGAGGCAAGTGCATTTTCAAGGTGTAGGTTGATTTGTTCACACAGTTCTTTGTTGTGATCCTTTTCATGACTGGAAAAGTGACTTTGCCTTTTCAAAAAAAAGAGACAACCGATGTAGGCTAAGCAGGCTGCTCCTCCAGATCCTCCTATCATGGAGGCGAGAGAGATAGGATAACGTAAGCTGAAGATCAGATAAATGCATAAGACAAAGAGAGCGAAGAGCCGTGGAATCCATTTTTTAGCTTGTTTCAGGGGGTGTTCTGCACTGAGCACATAGGTACGCAAAAAATAGAAAAGGAGAAAAGACAAGAATGCCCCGACTAGAGGAGAGAGGATCCAAGTCGAGCTGATTGCCAAAAGAGTTTTCCACTGAATGATTTTTGTGCCTTGGAGAAGAAAGCCAAATCCTGCCATAGCTCCAACGATGGTATGTGTTGTGGAAACAGGCCATCCAAAGTAGGAGGCTGTTTGTAACCAGATGCCTGCTGCGAGCAGAGAAGCATTCATTCCAATTGCAATCAGAGCTGCTTGAGATTGAAAAGCAGAAAGATCAATGATGTTTTGGTGCAATGTATAAATAACTTCGTTTCCACACAGAGAGGCTCCTAGAAATTCAAAGAAAGCTGCAAGGAGAACGGCTTGACGAAGAGAGAGAGCTCCTGATCCAACGGACGTCCCCATAGCATTGGCCACGTCACTAGCACCTATGTTCCAAGCCATGTAAAAACCAATACAGAGAGAGAAAAAAAACAAAAAGATCACAGCGGACTGCTCCATTAATTTTTTGATTCAGATTCGTTTCCCTATTTTGGATGCCCTTTGTGAGCATCGTGGATGGGTATTTTATCGCATGTAATGCATAGATATTTTTCCTGGTAAATCTTTCTTCTACTTTTAAAGAGAGATTCCCTTTTTTGTCTTACTCTGGTTCTGTAACGTAGTGTGTCAGGAGAGCATTTCCTGGCAGAGAAGTGCACAAAGTTTTATTCAGAGACTAGGTTTATGGGGAGATTAATCTTGTTAAGGCATGGTCAATCCGCCTGGAATGAGAGTGGTAGATTTACGGGTTGGGTTGATGTCCCCCTAACAGAGAAAGGCATGCAAGAGGCGTTTCAGGCTGGAGACGATTTAGCTGAGGATAGAATAGATCTTGTTTTTACCTCGGTTTTGTTTCGTGCTGTGATGACAGCCCTCTTTGTTTGTTCAAAACGTCGAGATCGTCCAACTCTTTCCGTCCATCATTCTCTTTCTTCTCGCACACCTCAGAAGGGTCATCTCGACATCTTCTGTCATGAATCTCTTAATGAGAGGTTTTATGGAGATTTACAAGGATTAGTCAAGAAGGATGTCATGAAACGTTATGGTGAGCATCAAGTTCATTGCTGGAGGAGAGGATTATACGATCAGCCTCCTGGTGGGGAGAGCCTTTTTGATACTTCTTTGAGGGTGATTCCTTTTTTTGAAAAATATGTTGTTCCATGTCTTGTTTTAGGGTGGAATGTTTTGGTTGTCGCACATGCTAATTCTCTGCGTTCCCTCATCATTCATTTGGAACAAATTAAGGAAGACGCTGTCAATCATCTGGAGTTAGGGACAGGTATTCCGAGGTTCTATGACTACTCTTCAGAGGGGAGGATCTCACGTGGGTAATCTATTTTTGGTACGTTATGGGGAATCAGAAGGTGACGCCATGGCTTATGATCTTCCCCTTAACGAAGAAGAGCGTGTCTCTGTTTGGGAGCTGGGACAAAACTTGTCTCGTTTTCGTTTAGGGAGAATTTTTTCTTCGCGTTCCATTCGGGCCCTACATACATCTCAAATCCTTGCTCAGGGACAGCCTGATGCTTGTGTATTGTTTTCACACAGAGAGTCAGAATATTCGGATTGGTATCAACCTAATCTTGCTGCATCCTTATCACGCTGTCTCTGGATTTACCCTGAAGCGGCCTTAACTCTAGAAAGGAATAGTGAGCAAGAGCTTTTGAAAAAGGACAGTTTACATCTTTTAGAAAAGGATATTCTTCCGAGTATAGAGGGAGAAGAGGGCACGCTTCTGGTTGCGGAGCCATTCGTTCTTCAAATCCTGCATGAAAGGCTTTTAGGAGAGACAGATGCTTGTCATGGTTGGGATTTACCTGTTCTGAGTTGTTATTCCTATGCCCGAGAAGATTCAGGATGGAGTTGGAAGGGCTCTTTGGTCTCTTCGACACTCACGCCTAAAGAAGGGTGAATGCCTTTTTTTAGAATTGTTTGAATAGTGCCAAGAGTCGATCCGTACGCTGCCAGACAACCGACACAGGAGCCTTCATAAGCAATGCGAAGATGGAAGGGTGTGTCTAAAGAAATGATTCGAATGTTGCCTGAATCCAGTTTTAAGAAAGGCCTAATCTGTGTTTCTAGAATGTCTTCCAAAATATGTAGACGGTCTTCTTGAGGTAGCTGATCCCAATCTTCTATATACCGTTCTGGTGGAGAGAGTGAAGAGCAAGGGGTTACGACCTGACAGGGCAAATGAGAACAACATTCGCACGCTTGGACGAGTCCGTCTAAAAAGATATTAATATATCCACTTAAAGCTGTTGCTGTAAGTGGTCCCAAAACCTTTTGCAAGTGGTATAGAAGATTTTCCCCCGTCAATGTTTCAAGCTGGCGATATGTTTTTTGGACGCAAAAAGAACAGCCACTTTCACAAAGAAGAACTAAACGCTCATTACCAAAAAGAGAATAAGAGCATGCCTCAACTTGTCCATTTTTTTTTGAGAAAAGAAAGGATAAGTTAACAAAAGAACCTTGTAATAGGGAGCCTCCTTGGCCAAGAACAAGAAGTGTATCAGACGATTCTTGAAGCATAACATTGGCATGTCGCTTTTCTCGGATCATTTGTCTCGCGGTTTTAGAGTAGAGAGACCAAATAGAACGTTCTAGCATGAAGCAAGACAGCGTAGTTGGGCGACGACTTGATTAAGAATGGAGCAACTCTCATCTATTTCTGAACGTGTTTGGTTATATGCAAAAGAGAAGGAAAGCGTCGAGTAAACAGTTCCTGGAGGCTCCTGGATAAGCAGTCGTTGTGTTTTCAAAAAGTCAGATAATAAGGGGGAAGGAGAGATAAAAATACCGCGCTGGTTAAGTTCATAGGCCAGCAGTTCACTATGTACATGAGGAAAAAGGACAACGGAACAGTTAGGGAGTCGTTTACGTTCTGTTAAGAGTGTCTTACACAAGTGACTTTCGAGTTGTTTCTCAAATCGAGTTCTCAAGCGAGCCACTTCTGTGCTCCATTCTAGACGATGTGAAGAGGCTTCATGAGCTGCTTCTCCCATGCCGATTAACAGGGCAGCATCAGAAGGCATGTCGTTTTTTTGGTGCAGGACAAGAGGATCAAGTCGAAGAGGTTTGCGAACCAAGAGAAGCCCACTTTTAGGACCATGGATCTGCTCGCCGTTTAGAGAAAAGAAATCGATATCACGTTCTTGTAGTTGAAGAGGAATTTTTCCAGCGATGTAAGAGCCGTCTACATGGAACAGGATCCCCTTCTCTTTGCAAAATTGAGCAAGCGATTCAAGAGGTTGAATTAACCCTGTTATGCCATGTGCCCAACTTACAGACAGGAGAGATGTCTTAATAGTGTAATGCTCCTGTAACGCAGCAGGGTCAACCACTCCGGTTTCGGCAGACGGAGTGAGTGGCGTGACATGAGCACCTAAGTCGTGTAATTTATGAGCAAAACATTGTGCAGATGGTTCTCCAAAGCGAGAGACAAGGAAATGGTTGCGCCCTGAATAACGAGAGATTTCAAAATAAACGGACCAGAAAGCTTGCTGGATCGCTTCTGCATGAGAAGGGAAAACAAAAAGAGACCAATCCCTGGGATTGGCTCCGCAAAAAGCATAAATGCGCTGACATGCATTTTCCATCTCTCGGATAAGGGCTTGTCCCTTGGAATGAGCAGATAAAGGAGAGGCATATTCAAAGGCCCATATCTTGCGCATTTCTTGTATCACAGCAGAAGAGACAAATGTTGCGAGATGATGATCGAAATAAGACATTACGCTCTTGAGTAATGTTCTACAATGGACTCTTCTTTTGATAGGTTCAAGCATTCGAGTTTACTCACACTTCCAGCGTGGAAAATAGCTTGTTTGCCATCAGATAGCTCTACAACCCCAGAACCATCATCTAAAATGTCCAAGAGCTTTCCAGAGAAAAATTCATCTTCGTATTTGAAGCGAATACATGGCTCTTGGTTGACCCATTTTCTAATAGAGCTCAAGAGAGGGGTTACTTTCCCAGAGAACAGCAGCTTGAAGTCTTTCGAAATTTGCTTATAGAGAGCAAGAAAACACTTTTCTGTAGAAATATGTCTCTCGTTCAACTTCTCTAGAATGCATGTCTCACTAATGGTTTCCTTTGAACAACCAGTAGCCAAGGAATGGTTGAGGTTAACAGAAAAGCTGAGGAGTGCAAACCAACGATTTTCTAAAGGATTTTCCATGGTATCTACTAAAAGAGCCCCCAACTTCCCCTTTTTGCTCTTCACGCTGCCAGGCCAACTCGTCCAAATCTCTTCTGCAGTCGTTTCAAGCCCTGTTAACCCTTTGAGGGTTGTACAGAGGCTACTTGCTCCGATTAAAGAGAATAAACCCCAGTCTTTTCTTGAGATGTGCTCTGAAATAGGGATGAGTAAAGAACAGCAAAGATTCCCTGGGAAAGAGAGCCACTCTACCCCCTCCATTGCCTCAGTTTGTTTGTCAGCTGTCACTCCTGCACAAGGAATGGACGTATTAGAGGCACCGTCAACGATTTCAAAAAAGTGTTGCTGCAACCAACGATGCGTAGACCCAAGAGTCTTAAAATGAAAAAGCAACATCCGAAATTCTCCCTAGTGGGGATGCGATCGAGGAGGAGTGTCTTGCTTTCCTCTGATTTAGCACAACCCCATACACAATCTTTCCGGCTCCCTTTAGAGAACGAGAAGAAAAACAACAACATTTTTGCATAAACCCTTTTGCTTTTATACAAATTATTTCAAAATCTTTATTTGTCTCGAAGCCTCGATAAACAGAGAGGGATATTTTGGTTTTAAAGTTGACAGGTGGAAAGTGGAAAGGAAAGCAGATTCAAGCTGCTTGTGGACGACCGACTTCATCTCTTGTTCGTCAGGCTTTATTTGAGATTTTGCCTTGTGTTGCAGGAGATTCCGTCCTCGATCTGTTCGCTGGTTCTGGAGTTTTGGGTCTTGAGGCCTTGAGTCGTGGAGCAGAGCAAGTGATTGCAGTGGATCGCTGTCCAAATTCACGTAAGATCATGGCTACAAACAAGAAGAAATTAGCATTTGAAATGAATTTTTTTATTTTTCCTGTAGCTGTAGAGACAGCAATGAAAAGATTAGTAGGACGTAAGCAGTTTAACTGGATTTTTGCAGATCCTCCTTACGATTATGTCGAGAGGTGGTTTAAGTCTAAAGATCTGTTTCAGGGGATGACTCGTTTGCTTCTTCCTGGAGGATGTTTTGTTTTAGAGCACGCTTTGCGTTCGTCTATCCCTTTTTCGGAGTGGAAGGGCACTTACAAGAGACGCCTTTACGGGAAGACGGTTCTTTCTTTTTTCTCAATACAAAAAAACCGATCAGAGGGGGGTGAACCCATCTGATCGGTTTAGGAGGAAAATCTGTTAAAGGAAACCGGTTATGACTATTCCCCTAATAAGGCAGTCAAGACGTCTTCAGTCTCAAATGGGGTTTCTTTTAAGGCTTGTCTGAGCAAATCCTTTATCTTATTGCCTTTTAGTCCGTGTTCTTCAGCAATTTGTATGAGGTAGAGACACGATAGCTCCAATCTCCTTAAAGAGATAAGAATTTTGGAGGCGTAGAATTCAAT
>NZ_QQBG01000027.1 GCF_003339615.1 Candidatus Similichlamydia laticola | reverse complement strand
GTCGCTGCAGAGAATTACAGACGTGCTATTGAAGTTGCAGCGGAGCTGATTGATTCGCATCATACTCCGCTTGGTCCTCGCTGTTATGCCTTGCAAGCTCTAGCAGAGTGTTTCCGAAAGTTAGGACAACATGAGGATCGTCTAGAGTCCCTCGCGAGGCTGTCAAAGATATCACCTAGAAGTGCCTCTCTTTACGTGATGCCCGGTTTAGTCGTGCTGGTTCCTTCTTCTCCCTTCTTCAATGAATCATATAAGCAGACCGAAAAGACTCGCGAGATCCTCAAAAGGATTTGCAAAGCACCAATTCCCAAGCCAACCCTCTCTGCATCAGAAGTTGCTTTTTTCAAAATTCCTCCTCGGGCACAAGTTGAAGAAATCGTCTATAACGATACTTGGCTAACCGCATTCAGCTCCCCCGTCGAAACATTACAAGTTTGTAATGACATGACGCCTAAATGCTTCACTCTTTGGGAACAGCTCTGTCTTGCCAATATGCTCAAGCAGAGCGATTCAAATATGGAACTCTTTAAGATGGCATTTAAAGAGTTAGAATCGTTTTCTTTGAAAGCAGAAAATTACAGTATGAAGGGCTTGATCAGCTGTATCTTGTTGGACGGAGGCCTCTCTTCAGTCTGTTGTCCTGTGGATACGCAATCAAAGTGGCTAAAGAACAACATGTTCTTGCAAAAGGCACACGCTGCCAACATGCAAAAGTTTTCGGCTGCATCCCTCAAATGCTTAATGGATTTGCCAACGGACAAGCCCTTCCACCTCCCTCGAGCTGTTGCCTACAGGGCTCTGAACGATAAAAGTTCTTTTTGGTCTAGGAAAACTTTTGAATGGACACAACCATGTCATGCCGATCGCTTCATTATTTCATCGGAACGAGACATGAGTCTTATTGAGTCGACTTGCCAAGTTGCTCTTGTCAAACTCCTCAGGGCTATGTACTCGAAGGTTGAGTCTTCGAGTGGGTTATCTCTTGGTCACTACACCATCTCAACCCCTTCCGGAGCTATTTTGGTCACAAAAGAGAGAGCTAGATGTTGTGTAGAACGATTTTTCGATGATTATCTGGATGATCACTTGGGAGACAGTTGGATAAAGAACTTGAAGAACTCCACAGTTTTTTCCAAAGACGAAACTGAGTTACTTCTTGCGATTTCCGACAGAGAATTTAGCAATTTGTAGTACCTTCGAAGAGGGCCCTTATCACTAAGGGCTACTCTGTATTTCCTCGTTGTTGAGCATAGGTGTTGGTTATGCCTCATTTGCATATTGGTGACATAGTGCCTAAATTTTCTACTCTGGACAATCAGGGAACGGTTTGGACACAAGACAGCTTTAAATCCAATTGGACTCTCATCCATTTCCAGACCCAGATCGGTGACGACATGTTGAAACAGATCCAGTATATGGATCGTCTTTTCCGTGCTACAAAGGGGGAGTTACAAGTGGTTGGTGTGGTCGTGAGTAACGGACACAACCAGAAAACTTTCATGAAGGAGCATGGCTTCTCCTTCCCCGTTCTCTTAGATGAACATCTTCAGCTGGTCCGCGCTTTTGGCACTTGGGAGCCCTTTAAGGGGTATCACAAGAGCTATATGAATGTTATTCCTTCTCTTTTTCTCTTGGATCAAAAAGGCTATGTGATATGGCAACAAACACATATTTGTGCTTATGAGCTTCCACGACTTATGGAAGCAATCCTCAGAGATTTCTACATCTCCTACGACAGAGACGCTCTGAAAGAGCCTCAAGAACTGCTCGTATCTGATGAAGAGACCGAAGAAGATCTGTACACTCTATTTGAGGATGAGATCGAGGCCACCGAAGAAATTCAAAGCCATGTGTAGCAGCTTCTTATGACCAGAAGAAAAAGGTTTCTCTTGGATCTCTTTCCAAGTGACTCTTTGCCAATGAGCAAGTATCTCTAAGTTCTCCCGTTCAACCAAAAGAAAACCAATTAAGCGTGTCCTGAATCTTGTCACTTGATAAGTAATCGGAGGACATTGCATCGCAAAAGTCTGAATACCTTTGAGACGTAACTCTTCTTCTAGTTTCAGCTCATCTACATAGGGGAAAGAAGGGAATTCCCATAACCCTTTTACTCTTTCAGCAGGACAAATCCAAAAAAAGCCCCTTTCATAAAGGACGATGGCTGCTCTCTGGAAGAGCTCAAAAGGTTTTTTTTTCTGAGATATAGGTAACTTTTGGACAAGACCTTGTTGATAGGCGACACAGCGTTTGTTCAGAGGACATTCGATACAACGAGGAGACTTAGGTTGACAAACCAAAGCACCTAACTCAATAAGAGCCTCCATATCATCGGGACAAATCTGATGTTTAGAAAGATGACGAGCCAAAAGCTGCTGTAAAGATTTACGCACAGAAGAAGATTTAATGTCTTTCCAGATGCCCCAAAAACGAACAAGCAAACGAGCCATATTTCCATCTAAAGGGATAGCCCCCTCCTGCCTCAGAGCAAAGCAAGCACAAGCTGCAGCAGTATAGGGTCCAATCCCAGGAAGGCATTTAAGAGAAGCCTCGTCCCACTCCGGACGAGATAAAAGGGCGAGGGCGGCTAACCTCAGCCGCCTTACCCTTCCGTAATAGCCTAATCCTTCCCAAAACTTCACTAGAGCTTCATCTGATACCAGAAGAAGAGAAGCAGGATCTGGGAAACGTTCCATCCACCTCAGATAGTAAGGAATTACGGTAACGACTTGCGTCTGCTGCAACATCACTTCTGCTACCAGCACCCGATATAGAGACCGGTTCTGCCTCCAAGGAAGAGGTCTCCTTTTCTGCCGAAACCACTTCCTTAAAGATCTAATAGGAATAGAGGCCAACTCGTCCGACATCTAAGTTATCATGTACCATCTTAAGGACTTTGTCCCTAAAGGGGCAGAAAGACCCTTTTATGTCTTGTGCCGTGAAAGGAAAACAGACATCCGGGCAAATACCGACATCCTCTATAGGCTTGTTTGTCCTAGGGTCAATCAATAAGGACCAAGAGTAAGAAACCTCTTTAATGCCCTCTACGTTAGGGAACGGAATGGACTCATAAGCACCACCGACACCAGCAGTAGGAGACCCTATAATCCAAACAGGACGTTGGAGCCTGTTGATTTGCATGAGTAAAAGAAAAGACTCGGCAGCTGACATGCTCAAAGAATCGCAAAGAACAAAAAGAGGCTTTTTAAAGACTCCCCCTGCATCAAACTGCTCAAGACCAAGCCAATAAACGGGCCAAGCATCGCCTCTTTCCTTGTAAAGAGCAGAGACAATCTGATCACAAAAACGCTGCAATCCAGCTAACTTTCTCGTGTCCATCTCAAAAAAGACACCAGCAGAATGGAGAGCTTCCTTGGCCTTCTGAGAATCTGGAAACTTAACAACATAAGAAAGCTCTTTGGCCCAATCGAACAAAGCCGGAGAAAGACGCATCATTTCAGGGTGATTTTTCACAGGTTCTGAAGAAAAGGCAGAACAAAGATGCAAAGCGTTGATGCCAGAACCACCTGGATTATGCATCAAGTCAAGCACTAAACAATCTGACTCTCTTTGGAAATAGCCTAAGTACCCATTACACTCTTCCATATCCCAAGATGAAAAATCAGGAAGACGCAAATAACCCACACGTCGCCCATTCGATTCGGCTAGATAAGCCTCTAAAGAGGCTCCAGGCTCTGTCCTAGAGCTCCAAAGAATTTCTCCGAGAGGAGCCAAGAAGGATCCTTTCGACCCAACAAAAAAATTCTCTAAACTTCCAATAGGAGGGACATCTCGGAGCTCTTTACCACAACAGGTCGCTTGGAAATTGATCACATTTCTTTGAGCTCGCAAAAGAGCTTCCTGAGAGGGAGAGGGATAGAAAACATGATCTTCATGCACGTTCATCCAATCAACAAGAAACTTTCTCTCTCGACCATCCTCTTCTAGGATACCAACATGTACAGGCCCAGAGGACAAACCAACACCAAAAGGAGGGCCCTGCCTTACCAAAAGCTCACAAATATGGTGATATGCCCAGTTCGGATAGGGCCCTTCACCGAAAACGGCAAGAAGCTTTCTATTGAATAACTGTTCAATCGGCTCTCCGTCTATAGAAGCTACACGCTGGCCAGGTGACATGCCTTCAACGAAACCGGGCTGCACATCTTGAATAAACACAGCATCATCAGCACAACATAAGTAGAAGGGAAGAACCTGCCTTGAATGGGGGTAAACAGATGTGACTAGGCAGTGGGGATCCCTCAAAAGAGACATTAACCTTCCCACTTCACAGTAGAAAAAACTAGCATCGCACTGCCCTGCAACAACTCTATCAAAAGAACAAGCTACCTCATCTCTCCAAGAAAACCCGTATCGCTTCTCCTTCCAAAGGAGAGGGGCATATAGGTCCGCAATCAAATTGCCTAGGCTTCTAATAAACCGACCTCTCCGACAAGACTTTGGTGTAAGGACACGCGTCTCCTCAATAATCCTTGGCAACCGATCCTGCGCCACGCTACAGCAACAGGAGCCACCCATCAAAAACAAGCACAAACCAAAAAAGATATGCCTTTTCATATGATATTCCGACCTGAATGTATCTCTAAATCTACTCTGCTAAAAAAAAGGCCTCTTCATCACTCTCCATCCCAGATGCGATCCACTATCTGTCACAAGATCGAGCAACCATTCCTGCCTGGGAGGAGTATAACGACTAAAATCTAGAACATTATCAAACTGACTCTGATCTATTCCCAACTCAGAACAAGACTCCAGAAAAATGTTCTCCATTACCAGAGGCTTCAACAACTTCCAAAGACCAGTATAATGGTCTTCCTCTATAGATTCAAAGCCTGCTTCATTTAAAGTCACCTCCAATCGAGATCTAATTTCTCGAGCAAGATCGGCTCCAAACAGAACTTTCAACAGGATTGGGCTAGCAGAAGCAACATGAATCCTGGGCATCTTTATAGCATAAGGGTGCCAACGAAACACGCAAACATAATAGAGCAAAGCCCTTGGCTCCTCTCCAGGAGCAGATTTCATGCGTAACATTTTATGGAAAAGTCGATGTAAATCCGAAGAAGCCAATTGTAGAGAAAGCAACCAAGATGTGTCGGGTTGAAAACTTTCTATTTGCGGCAAACGAGCAGGATTGTCCCAAGCTAAGGCTGTTTTTAATGCTACACTGACTTCTTGAAGCAGATCTTTTTCCAGAGAAGGCCTTTTTTTCTTCACCCTTATGAAGTTCGGATCAGTCCCGTACAGCGCTCGAAGGAGTCTTTCCAAGAGCTCCATAAAAAAAATATTTTCTTCCAAAAGTGTAGAACAAAGATCAATACGAGCTGTTTCAGGTCGAGGAAGGGTTTTGTATTTTTTCAATATAGGCGAGGAAGAAGGTTCTTTTTCCATCAAAGGATTCAACCTGTCAGCGATTACTTCAGACCCAAAAAGAGGCGTTCCTTGGCTCTTAATACGCCGTCTTACCCCTAGAGAAGCATACGTTGCTAGATCAATAGCTCGCAGAAGAGTTTCCCTTTTTTCATTTTGGAGAGAGATCAATGCAGATACCTCTGCAAGCAAAAAACTATTTTCCCATATAGAACGCACCATCCCTCCCATTAAAGAAAGGAAAAGGAGAGAGGTTATCATAATCTTCACTCAATACCTCACTCGTAATGCAGGACTAGAGGAACAGCTCGAAAACGGTAACTGAACTCTTCTTTTGCTCCTGACTCCATTTTGATCGTCAACAAAACGCTAGTGGGAAGAATGGGATGGCTTGAAGACCACGTGGACACCTCAAAAGGAGGCTGACGTTCTTCTCCTTCTATTTCCCACTCTTCTGAAGGATGAAATCCACAATAGAAACGAAATTGGATACTACTCACTTTTTGAAAGAAGTAAGTTGTTCTTACTGAAGTGCCAAATCCTGCATGAGGAGAATAAGGCCTCCTTTCTAGTCTCAAACGACCCCTGTCTACAGAGAGTTTAGCTTGTACATGGGTCGAAAATTCAGGAGGATGATCTTCCTGTGGGGCATAGAGAAAGGACAAAGAGGCCCCCTGGTCATCTGTCCACAATGTACGGGGCAATAACCGATAGTCATCAGAAGAAAGATTTTGATTCGTAGGAAGAGGAGCATAAGTTGACTCAATGAGTTCTCGGATAAAAGAATCAAAAAGATGTGCCTCTAACAGCCTCTTTTCCACTTCTTGGAAGACAAAATTCGCACGGTAAAGCTGAAAGAAGGTCCCTGTCATCACGGAAAGAAGCATTCCGAACAGAGCCATTGAAAGAGTCACTTCTAATAGAGAAAAAAAATTATATTTCTTCACATCATGCAAGTCCATCGATTTGGGAAAAACGATTCTTTTTTTCTAAAATTAGAGAACGATCAAAGACCTCAACCAAAGTATTAGCCCCCTTATAAACAAGCAGGCGTACTGCAATAATCCTTTTCCAAGGGAGCCCTTTTTGCCTTTTGGGCGTCTGACAAATTCTCTTAAAAGAAACCTTGAGTGAGTAGCTCCTTTTTCCTAATTCAGGAATCGAACATTCATCCCAATCAAAAATGTGTTCTTCTTTTGTATTAAAAGACTCCCAGCTCAAACGAAATTTTTCTAAGGTCTCACGCCTCAAAATGGTGTGCCAGGCAACCTCGGCTCGTCTTGCAAAAAACATTTTTTCGATTGAAAGCCTTCTATTCTCGGTCAATTTCAATATAGGCAAGAGCATCGGTATAGAAACAAGACTAATCAGACTAAAAGCAGCCAGAACTTCCAAAACAGAAAACAATCTTCGAGGACGCCTATTCAACCACACTTAGGGCTCCAAAGAAATCTCTACACGAGAGTCACCCTGCTGCAACACCAGAGCATCTACCTTTTTACGTGTGTGAAAAAAGTCAGGGAAAACGATCTCAATTTGCTCAACAGCCCTCTCTTTTCGACCCTCTTTTACCAAAACGTCAGAAACACCTGTTAAAGGATAGTCTTTCGAGAAAAGAGCTCGGGAAGAGAAACCTCCTTCCATATGGGGAGTCAGGCTTAGAATATAAGAGCCCTTAATACGATCAATGGATAAGCGAACGGGAAAAGACTCAGACAATGAAGACAAGATTGCCGTACGTACTAAAAGGTGACAGCGGGTACAGGCCCGAGAAAAACGAACATGGGCACTGCTACGAAGAAATTGAGGAACGAACACAGGAACAAGCATGATGACCAGGGTGCAGGCAGCCAAAACTTCGACCAAAGTCAAACGCCTTTTAGCCATCCTTCCCGCGCTCTCTAATCCCAAGATGCTCCCCATGGTCTGAAAAATGAAGAACTTCGTAACGCATCATCCCTTCTGAGGTCACTTCTAAAGTCTCCCTTCCACTAGCAGACGAAACAACCCTCTTCACTTTATAGTCATTCCCCCAACCATCCTTGGTTGCCTGATCTGGAGAACGTACTAGAGGAGACCTGGAAACAATCTTTTTCCATCTAGAAATAGTGGCCGCCAAAGACTCCCCTGTTTCGGCCATATGCATATAAAGGAGGTTTTCAATTTGCTTAGCTCCTTCAACTGACCGAAAGTAACGCCCTTTTTCGAGGCTTCCTCTGATGTTGTAGGCGACAGCGGCCCCGATGATGGCGATCAACGACATGACAACCATCATCTCGACCAAAGTCAAAAACCTTCTTTTCCACAACCTACCCAGCCTCAAAAACACAGCACCCCTCTGCTTAGCTAAATGTCACTTAAAGAGCTCACATCCGTGAGCGGCAACAATACACTAACAATAATCAAGCCTACAACAGCTCCCATAAAAACCAAAATTGTAGGCTGCAATAAAGTTGTCATCCGTAACAATTTCTGATCTAACAGTTCTTTGTAAAGTTCAGAGATTTTAAGGAGCATTTCCCCCAGAGAACCTGTTTCCTCTCCGATACGGATCAACCTCTTAGCACGCTTGGGAAAGAATGGTTCCTCCAGGGTGCCGCTCAAAGAACGTCCGACTGTGACATCTGATCTAATCTGAGCAATTTGATCCTTAAATTCTTCTAAGGGAAAGGGATACGTGTCGCATAGATCAAGTCCTCCATCTGCGAGCA
>NZ_QQBG01000026.1 GCF_003339615.1 Candidatus Similichlamydia laticola | reverse complement strand
AGCAAGTAGGATTGCTTATTATTTTCTCTTCATTTTCAATGATTTAAAACCCAAGGGTCTCCAGGGAAAAACATGAAATTTTGACCTTTCAGGCGAATAAGTCTTTTATTACAATATTCTTCACACGACTAGTTGTTTTTCTTCATCCTATTACAGGCTTTCCGTAACGTGTCCACGTCCGTCCCTCCGCTGCTCGGATCTACGCATTTGTTTTTTCCTTGTTTCTCCATTTCTGAGGGAAATTACATTTCAGATGATTTTTCTTCTACTATTAAGAAGATACTTCGAGTTTTGTTCCTGCAGCATCAGCGTCGTCGTGAAGCAGGCAGTATTCCTTTGAGTGAGTCGGGGAGGGAAATCTTTCGTTTAAGCGAAAGCTTTTCTCAATTGGATGATGTCATGCAACAAGACTGCATTCCCTTTGCCCTCTCTTTGCCGATCAGTTCATTATTAGATCTCATTGAAGACTTTTTGAGGTTCTTTATCTGTTTAGGTGATGCTCCTGAGGCTAGGGAGGCGTACCAACAGTTTTTTCATTCTTGTGAGCTGTTGAATATAAGTGGCAATCTTTTGTGTTTTCAGTCTTATATAAGGAGCACCCTAAATAGGGATTTTGCAGATGCTTTTAATTTGCTTTCCGCCAATGGTATTGGTTTCTTAAAAGATCCTTTTTGGGTCTGCGAAAAGGAGCTACTCGATTTTGTATGTAATAATATTCCACAATCTACGTCTCGAGTTTTTCGAGAACGACTAGTTTCAAATAGCCTTATAAGTTATATCCCTCCAGCGAATCCACATTCCTTGACCTTTATTGATGCAGTTGTACTTGCCTTTTACGCTTCTTTGCATGATCTTTTCCTAGAAGCAGGTAGTGTTTTTCATCAAAATATTGACTTGTGCACACAAATTTCTTTTCGTTTTATTGAGTTCTTGTCTTCTCGTCTAAAGTTTTTGTCTCATCCTTGTTTGATCACCAATCTAGTTTGGGAGCAATTTAGGTTTTCTGGTCTACTTATTGATACTTTTTCGGAAAATTGGTCGATTTATAGGCGCAGGGCATGGTTTGCTCATCAGTCGATTCACATGTGTAATCCGAAAGTAGAATGGCATTTTCGTTTCTATAGAAAATCAGAAGTCTCTGCTCTTGAATTATGTCAACTATTTCTTGAAGCTTACACTCTTGATGGTCGCAATGTAGATTTTAATTGGCCTCTAAGGCCTACTTCAGAGATCTCTGACCAGGCACGGCCTTTATTTTCTCGAACATTTTCAGCTTGGCTTAACCTTTGTCATGCGAAAGTGATTCCTTACGTTCAGGCACACAGTGACTCATTTGCGTTACTGTGCCGACCTAGCTTAGGATACTCTCTTCAAGACTATGCTGCTATTGCTGTACTGAATTCGAAGAGGACTCTGGCTGACTATCAGTACCTCTCCGTATGGGACATGATTTTGCCAACTTCATGCGAGATGTCTAATGTGGTCTCTTTTGCGCACGCACAAGTTTGTTTTTCTAAGTTTTGTCCTTCAGAGAATATCGATGTTTGGATCAAAAGAAGATTAAGAAAAATGCAGTCTCTTTTCCCGCTAAGCTCTTCTGCTCACTTGGAACTCTTAGAAGACATTTTGAAGTTAGATGAACCAAACCTGGCTGAAGACTGGTGGGTTCTCCATGTACTACGTGGTCTAGACTCTTTTCGTTCAGGACATGAGAGCCTTCTTAAAAAGGATCTCTCCTCCTTAAGAGAGGATGTTATCTCTGTCCTTCGTTTATTGCCTTTTTATGAGACATCTTTACCTTCTTTTTGCCAGATGCAAATAACAATCCATTTCTTGATCAAATTTTTGAAGGTGAAAAAGGGGAATAGGAAAATGTTGCACTCCTGGCTAAGATGTATTTTTCTACTAAGTGCAAATGAAGAGATTCGATCTACACCTGACCCTTCCTGGTGGGCACATCTGATGGATCTGTTATTTTTTCAATCTTTAGACAAGCTTTTGCAAATTCAGAGATCCGTTATAAGGGTAAGAGAAGGCCCTTCTACCTCAAGTGAAGGTATGGAAGAGCAATTGCCTAAGAAGAGAAAGCGAGAAGAAGAAGGAGGCTCTTAAGATCTGGATAACAAGATGTTTTGGCCGTTTCTAGTTGCATGGTTTTACTGTTTACATTTGAGTCTGTATATTTCCTTACTTTATAACCTCTTCGAAGACCAAACCTCTGTTTGGGGAAATAAAAATGGATCGGTTAACTGTTGGGATATAGTTTTATCCTCTTTCATGGAGACGTCTGGGTCTACACGAGCAACCTCTCTTGCTTACGCTCAAGTTTCAAGCTGCCCTTCTGGCTTTTCTGATTTGTGGACAAAGCCATTACAAGATAGGATATCTCCCCAGAAGGCTATCTCGTCCCTTTGAGCCTCTTTATTGCTTTGTGTAAGAATTCTTTGATCTCTTGTTGACAAATGAGAATGACAGCAAGTCTTTCTAAGTACTGGTGAAATTATGAGAAAGAGCGCAGAGTCCGATTGATAGAACTATTGGCTAGATACCATGTTTTTTGAGGCCTGAAGGGAAAGTATACCTCTGTTTCCAATGACTATTGATGTGTAATCATTTGATTTTATTGGTTTCTCTCGGGATCGTTTAAAGTGTCCATTTCTCCTTTACTTGGATCGACCAATTTATACTTTCCCTATTTTCCATCTTCTTCTGCCCATCGAGATTTACACGACTTTTCTTCTACTATTAAAAAGGTGCTTTTTATTCTGTCCAGACAACATCACCTTCGCCATGAGAGGGGCAGTATTCCTTTGACAACTGCAGGGAGAGAGATTAGTCGTTTAAATGACTGTCTTCTGCATATGTATGCATTCGATCAACAGGGAGAACACATTCCCTTTACGCTCCCTTTGCCTCTTGCTCCTCTCTTAGAAGTGCTTGAAGACTTGTTAAAAACATTGATCTGTTCAGAAGGATCTCCAGAATTCACTGCTACGTATCAGCAATTTTTTCGTCGATGTGGACTCTTGAACATAAGTGGAGAGATGTTATTCTTTCATTCTTATATGAGAAGTTCTTTAAATAGCGACTGCTTGACAAACTTGTTTTCTATTACTGGTATTTCTTTTGTAGGAGACCCTTTTTGGATTTGTGAACAAGACATGTTTGCTTTTGTGTGCAAAGACCTTCCTTTTTCAGCTTCTCGTTCTTTCCAAGAGCGTTTCCTCTCCAGAAAACCTATATCCTCTCGTCCTCCTCGAGCTCCACACTCTTTGAATTTCATCAATGGGGCCATATTTGTTTTTGGCCTCTCCTTGAGAGAACTATTCTTATTAGACAACAATCTTTTTTACCAAAATGTTGATTTAACTCAAGAGTTAGCATGTCGTTTCATTGACTTTTTGAGTTCCCGTTTAAAGTTTTTATCTCATCCTTGTTTGATAAAAAACCTTGTTTGGGAACTCTTCAAGTTTTCTGGTCTTTTTATAGAAATTTTTTCGATTCGGCATGCCAATCCGGCAACAGAACACCCAGTAATTTATAATCGTAGAATGTGGCTCTCGAACCAATCAATTCACATTCCTGTTTCTAGTGTTGAATGGCATTTATCCTTTTATAAGAGAGCTTCAATATCAGAGATTGAGCTATGCGAACTCTTTCTCATGGCTTACACGGA
Source organism: Candidatus Similichlamydia laticola (assembly GCF_003339615.1). Lineage (GTDB taxonomy): Bacteria > Chlamydiota > Chlamydiia > Chlamydiales > Parilichlamydiaceae > Similichlamydia > Similichlamydia laticola. Next base: position 33,578 of record NZ_QQBG01000026.1, on the reverse strand, counting down.
CGAGGGTCGTTCTCCAAATTTTGACTGGCCATTGGCTCCTGTTTCATCGATTTCTGAAAGGTTCAGGCCTATCTTTTCTCCAATCTTTTCGTATTGGCTTGATCTTTGTCGTGCGAGAATCGCTCCTTATGTTCAAGCCCATACTAGCTTTTCTGTGTCCTTATCTCGCCCTTTGGCTTGTTCTCTTGAACAGTGTGCCGCTGTTGCTGTACTAGAGTCGAGTCAAGAGATATGTGATTATCAGTATGTTGCTGTATGTGAGTTGGCCTTACAAGCCTCGAAAGATCAGTCCGTATCTTTTGCGTATGCACAGACCGTTTTCCTTAAGTTGTGTTCTTCGGAACGTCCAATCCTTTGGATTAAAAATAGGTTGCGCAAGTTACAATTGTCTGCGCCAGTGGGGGGAATGGCTCTTGTACAACACTCTTGTTTTGCAAGTAGGATGACGTCTCTACGAGAAGACTTTATGTTTGTCCTTCGGTTATTGCCTTTTTGTGAGACATCTTTACTCTCTTTTTGCCAAATGCAGCTTATGATCAAGCTCTTTTTCAAGTATCTCAAAACAAGAAAAGGAAATAGGCAAACGATGTCCTCTTGGTTATCAGGTATTTTTCTATTAAGTTCGAACGAAAACATACGTGTGACTGCTCAGCACAGTTGTTGGAGCTACTGGCTTGATCTGCTCTTTTCGCATTTCTTAAGTGCCTCTTTAGAGGAAGAACCTGTTGCGTCTTCCACTCAGAATAGGGAAGAATGGTTATCTAGAAAGAGAAAACGGGAAGAGGATTAGACTTCCTTGTTGCCCCTCATCGGTTCCAAATGTTTATATCTTCCCTACTCTGGGCCTTTTTCAAGACAGCAGCAGACCATTGGCTTAGAGCATAGATTTCCTCGGTTTTTTCATCATTTGTTTCAGGTTTTAGCTAAACATGGACAAGTCGGAACTATTCCGCTCACTCGAGCAGAAAGAGAGATTTTTCCTTTAGTTGGGGCTTTTGAGCTCATTGATTCATATTCGGTTTGGGATGTTCCTCTAGCTTTGCCCATTCCTCTAGCAGGTCTCCTTGGCTGTTGTGACACTTTTAACAGAGTTCACGCTTATATAAGAGGCAGTCCAGAGTCTGTTCCTGCTGTTCAAGAATTTTTCTTAGGCCAATGTCAATTGGGTCGTTTACGACAAGAGGCTCTTTGGGTGATGCAGTCTTATCTCAGGCATCTATTGAATGGGGGATCTGTAGAGGCAGAACGAGCTCTTGCTGCATATAGCTTTTCTCAAGACCCTTTTTGGATTAGTGAAGAGTCCGTCTTGGAGAAAGTTTCTCATGATCTTTCTCCATTAGAGCGACACGCTTTTCGTGAGATGTTTACCTCAAATTATACTCCTTGTTGGAGAGGAAGGGCGCTCCAACATCGTTCACAATTTCTTGATCTTCTGGTGGGGACCTTTTACACTTCTGTCCGTGGGCTCTTTTTAGGAGAAGTTGGACCCTTTTCGCAAGATATTCCACGATGCACTGCTTTAGTGAGAAGTTTTATCGATCTACTATGTGCTCGTTTAGAGATTTTTTCCTCCCCTTGTTTAATCTCTTGTTTTGTTTCGGAGTGCTTTAACCTCTCTGGACTGATGGTAGAATCTTTTTCCTCTAGAGAGGGCAACATCGGTATAGAGGAGCTGATGTATCAGTATACTTGTTGGGATGGCAACCAGTCGATCCATAGGGCCTCTGCATCCGTAGAATGGCATTTCTGGTTCCAGAGAGGTCAATACTTATCAGAAATCGAACTTTGTGAGGCGTTTCTTACGGCGTATGGTCCTGAAGGAAGGGTTAGGAGTTTCGAGTGGCCTAGAAGACCTATCTCTCAGGTAGCCCCTCTTCTTCCTTTGTTTAAGAGCTTGTTTTCTATTTGGCTTGACTTTTGCCACAGCAAAATCTTGCCCTATGTTTGTGCCTACCGAAGACAATTTTCTACTCCTCCTTCTCTTAGGTATTGTTCTGTTCTTGCCCTCCTGCAAGAAGGCAAGAGAGATCGTGTTGCATTGGAAATCATATTGAATCAGTCAGAAGGAGACCTTGAAAAGGAGGTAGGAGCTTTTGCTTTTTCACAATGGCTTTTTCCTAAGCTTTGCCCATCAGAACGATATAAAGGGAAGGTTTTGTCTCTTCTATCCGAATTAGATTCTTCTTTTCCGGAAGGTGGAGCAATCCTTTCCATGTCTCCCTCAGAAGAGATGGTGAAGAGCTGGATAAGTTTAAGGCTGTGTGGTTTGACAGACTTTCAACTTGGGTCACGTGAGAGCCTTGTACGAGTCGTAAAACATGGACGACACCATTTTATCCAGTTTCTGAAAGGACTTCCTTTCTGCGAAGAATCTTTAGTTTCTTTTCATAGCATGACATGGATGACCAAAATGTTTCTTAAACTACTGCTTAGTTCACGTTTTAGTTTAGTCGAGTTGTTGGATTGTCTTAAGCTCATTCTTGCAGTGTCCCGAATCAGGCACTCTCCTGGTTGGCATGAGCCATCAAGCTGGCATGTTAAGATAAGCCTGCTCTTTTGTCTTCCTCTTCGCTTGATTCTTGAGGCTCAAAGAGAACATCAAGCTATCCATAGACGTTGACGGTATTCAGCTCAAGCATGCAGATGCTTCTTTCCAATAGAAAAAAACCAGTAGATGGATTTGAATGGATTTTGTAGATTCAGATTTTGCCCCTATCATAGTCCCAAGAAGAGTAGTACGTCTTAGCTTGATCTAAAGATCAAGGTCCCCTTGTTTTCTTCTATCCATTCTAGATATCTATATTTGCCTTATTCAAGGTCTCTTGAACAGCGTCAAGCCCCTATTTTAAGGGGAAGATTGTCTTTGTTCTTTTGTAATCTGTTTCAGGTTTTAGCTGCGCAGGCCAACTCATCTGCATGGATAGGACGTATCCCATTAGCTCACTCTGCTAAAGAGATTGTCCTTTTGAAGGGCGCCTTTGCAGTTGTTCATTCCCATTTGGAACAAGAACTTCCTCTTTTCCTGCCCATTTCTATAGCAGATCTTCTTGTCTGTTGTGATACTCTAAGCAGGGTGTATGCCTGTTTAAGGGGCTCTTTAGAGGCTGTACCTTATGTTCAGGAATTCTTTTTTGTACATTGTTGCTTAGGTGAAGTAGAAGAGGAGTCCCTTTTAAGCGTACCATCTTATCTCAGGCATTTATTAAATGATGGACCTGTAGAGGCAAGTCGAGGTCTTCCAGCTTTCAGTTTTTCTCGGGACCCTTTTTGGATCGAAGAAGCTGATTTTTTGAGGAGGATATGTTGTGGTCTTTCTTCGTTAGAAGAAAGATTCTTTTGTGAAATCTTTGCTTCCAATTGTGCCCCTTATGCTACGACGCACCGGTCCCAGTTCATCGATTCGATCGTTTGTATTTTTTGTCTATCTGTTCGGCAGCTCTTTTTAGAAGAGGGCGGTCCATTTTTCCAAGATATTCCACGATGTGCCTTATTGTGCGAGAACTTTGTAGAGGTGCTTCGGTCTGTTTTAGCTATTTTTTCTGAGCCGTGTTTAATCTCTTGCTTTCTGTCAGAAAGCTTTAATATTTCTGGATTAATGATCGGATGTTTTTCCTACCGAGATGACGACAGAAGATGGGAGGATTTAGTTCTACAACATACATGTTGGGAAGGGGATCAATCGATCACGAGATCCTTTGCTTCTGTAGAATCAGGTTTTCGGTTTCAAGAAGGGCAGTACTTGTCAGAGATTGCCCTTTGTCAAGCGTTTCTTTTGGCTTACGGACCTGAAGGAAGATTGATGAATTTTAAATGGCCCGTAAGGCCTACCTCTGTTCTTGTTGATCTTCGTGCCTTATTTAGAAGGCTCTTTTCTATTTGGCTTAATTTTTGTCACAGCATAGTTTTACCCTATACCCTTGCTCATCAAGGAGTCTTTTTTTCGCCTCTTTCTCTTAGAGAGAATGCTGCTTTTGCCTTACTCAAAGCAGGTGAAAATGATCACTCCACATTAGAAGTGATCCTGAATCAGTCAAGAAAAGCTCTTAGCAATCAGACGGGTTCTTTTGTTTTTTTACAATCACTGTTTCCCAGATTCTGCTCTTCAGAGTTTTGCAGAAGACAAGTGTTGAACCATCTCTCTCATTTGGAGGCAACTTTTTGGGAAGAAGAAGTCATCCTACTTGATAGGCCTCTATCAGCAGAAACTTTGAAAACATGGATTTCTGCAAGAATGTGCCATTTAAAAGATTTCTCTGTTGGATCCCGTTCTGATCTGACACAGGTCATAAGATGTGGGCGATCTCACTTGATTAAAGTTCTAAAATTACTGCCTTTTTGCGAAAAATCTTTGGCTTCTTTTTATCGTATGGAATGGATGGTCAAACTTTTTCTGAAAGTGTTACACCATTCACGTTTTGATTTATCAATCTTATTGATTGGTCTGAATCTTATTCTTGAAGCATCTGCCCTTAGACATTCTCGTCTGGTCTCTTCAGAGTTTCGCACTAAGGTGAGTCTGCTTTTTTGTCTCCCCTTACGCCTTATTTTGGAGGCTCAAAAAGAGTATCAGGTGGCCATGCAACGCTCTAGAAGACACCGGTTGACTTAGAGATGAAAATAAATCCTCATGCTGTGACTTATCCGAAAAAAAGGAGAGGGTTTGCGAGGAACCATTTGTTCGTGACGAGCATGACATCAGTCATGGCACGAACCATGGAATATAGAGGAGAGTGATAAAGCTTTGAGGTCGGTGCTAGAACCACTTTCCAGGAGAAGACAAGTAGGCTCAAGATCCCCATTAAACAGGCTGTGATGAGACTAAAAAGCTGTAAATCGATACAACAGTGGATTAGACAAGTCCCCAAAGCTTGCGTACCCAAAAAGGCAAAGGGTAACAGGAAAGCAAAGGCAAGACAAATACGGAGAAAAGTCGTTGCGGAATGAGTCAACTTGTTAACAGTTCTTGCTAGTTTGCTTCTTTCAGAATGGAGGCTTTTTCCACTAAGCTGCGCTAGAAGGGAACAAGAATGGATAGCCAAGCTTAGTGTTGCACAAGATACGGTAAACTTACAGAGAAGTGCACAAGCAAGAGAGGTTGTTTTTGCTGCCGCTATGGAAAAGGCTCGGGCCGCAAGGAAGGAACTTGTGATATCGGCTCCTGTCTCAAGAACCTTGGACAGTTTCTTCCTAAATGAGAGAGAAGAGCGATCTATTGGAGAGGTCATATTCTTTAGTTTGTTGTTGGATCTCGGACTTAATTATACAAAAAAATCTCTTCTTTTTAAATAAAAGTCTTGCACACCTTCCAAGGTTAAGAATCGTAATAGGCGAGGGGGATATTCACAACGATGAATTTAATACTAAATTTCTTATTTCAATCAGTAAGAGCCGCTCAGACCAAATTTTAGAATGGATTGTTCCAGTAAGAATCCAAATTTTTTTCAGATTTGGATGAGAAAGGTGTCTGAGGCAGTGAATCAAGCCATTCAGATCGTGCAGATGGGATATCAGGAGCAGAAGGGTTTGGCCTCCTTCTTGCTGGGGCACTCCTTTGTAGTACCCCAGATCACGAACAAAAGGGGCACAGAGGGGTTCATCTTTGTGGAAAGGTGCCCAGACATAGTCCGCATGTCTGGTGGGCTCCTGTAGCCATTTTAAGGCCATCCAGGAGGCGAGATGTTCATACGCTGATTGAGAGGAGAGAGACGTGGTGAGAGAACCTCCAGGGCCTTCTAGATCAAAAACAACAAGAAGCCAATCAGGTAGAGAGGGTGTATCTGCTAGAGAAAGCCACTCTCCGCATTCTTTGCAAAACAGAAGTGTTCTTTGCAAAGGAACCTGACAATGTAGACAACGTGGAGGAGCTAGTAGGAAACGGGTCCAATCGATTAGCCGTCTCAATACGCCTTACCTATAAGTGTGCGGGAAGGGAGATCTTTTCCAGAAAAGAGACAGCGTCCCGGATGATCTTCTTCCAGGGGAATACAGCGTGGTGTGACCTGAAGTTCTTCTTTCAGCTGGTCTGCTAGATGATCGGAACAGTAACAGAGAGCCAATCCAGGGTTCTTTTGGGCAAAGAAATCATAGAACTCCGCTTTGGAGGAAATGACTTGAATGTTGGTCCGTGTCCTGTGTTCAGAAGAGGCTAGAATCGTATCTTGCATCTCCTGGAGAAGAGTCGGCGCTTCTTGTAGAAAGGTTTCAAAAGAGACTCCTTTCTTTTGGATCAATCCTACTCTTTCTATCCATCCTATGCTTTTGGTTTCGACTTCTTTGAGACCTATTTCAACAAGGATAGGGACTCCTTTCTTAATCCACTTCCATTTTTTCTCTCCTCCTGTCTCCTCTTTCAGATCGAGCAAGACACGCAAACGTTCTTGATGGAAGATAACTGTCTTCAGACTGTTTTCTAATTTTTGGCAGTAGTCCAAAACTTCCGGGTGCTCCCTATACCGATGCACGGGCATGATGACAATTTGTTTCGGCGCTAGATCTGGAGAGAGGACAAGACCATTGTCATCTCCATGAGACAGGATGCATCCTCCGATCAAGCGTGTAGAAACACCCCAAGAGGTCGTTTGGACGTAGTGTCGTTCTCCAGTTTCGTCAGAGAATTGAATGTTGAAGGAACGGGCAAAAGTGTCTCCAAAGAAATGAGAAGTGCCCATTTGTAAAGCTTTGTTGTCTTGCATGAGTGCTTCAATGCAATAGGTCTGCTGAGCCCCTGGAAACTTTTCTGACTCTGTTTTCATCCCTTTAATAGGGTGAATGGCAAGGGAAGAACGAATGAAATGTTCGTAAACGTCGAGCATTTTCCTTGTCTCACTCTTGGCTTCTTCTGCTGTTGCATGAGCTGTATGTCCCTCTTGCCAGAGGAACTCAGAAGTGCGTAAAAAGGGCCTTGTTCGCATTTCCCATCGGACGACATTAGCCCATTGATTGATCAGAAGAGGAAGGTCTCGATGAGAATGTATCCATTTTGAAAACATCTCACCGATCATGGTTTCAGAAGTGGGGCGGACAATGAGAGGCTCTGCTAAAGGGCTTCCAGGAATGAATTTGCCGTCTGCAGATGGTTCGAGTCGACGATGTGTGACAACCGCACACTCTTTGGCAAATCCAGAAATGTGATCGGCTTCTTTATCGAAAAAATGTAAGGGCACAAACAGAGGAAAGTAAGCATTTTCATGGCCTGTTTCCTTAATGGTACGGTCTAAGATGGCTTGAATACGTTCCCAAATGGCAAATCCCCAAGGTCGAATAACCATACAACCTTTGACCGAAGAATGATCTGCTAACTCTGCTTCTCTAATAATAGAATGAAACCATTCACTAAAGTTTTCTTCTCGTGTTGGAGAAAGAGCAGTTTTGGATTTTGACATCGTCTTATCCTTTTCCATTCCACTAACTTTTTCGTCAGTCTGGTGGACGAAGCTAATTTATGCAAGGGGATCCCTTAGCTAAGGGCGTGAAGCAAAAGGGTTGCTGCACAAGCAACATTAAGAGACTCTTCTCGGATCGGAATCCAGATGCCTGGACAGGTGTCAGGCCACTCGGACGAAGGCCCATGGCCTTCGTTTCCCAAAACAAGGACAAAGGGTCTGGGAGGGAGAGGAATCTCTTTCAGAGGCAGTCCTTCTCTTTTTGTGATCCAAATTTGATTCGTAGGGGTGTTTTCCAGAAAAGCTGAGATACAGGTTTTTTGAAGAGGGATCTGGAGTATACCACCTCTTGAAGCTCGGATTACTTTTGATTGATAAGGAGAGCAACAGTCGGACGTATAAAAAATACCGTCCCATTCAAAGGCTAAACAAGACCGAACAATGGCTCCAAAATTACCAGGGTCTTGAATGCCGTCTAAAAAAAGAAAACGTCCTGAACAGGGCATTTTCAATTTCCGTATTCTTCCTATTGCACATATTCCTTGGAAGTGCTGGAGATCGCATACGGTTTGAAGGAGCTGTGGAGTAAGGAGATAGAGCTCAGGGTGGTGCAAAGCATATTTTTCTGCCCATACGTGTAACGTCTCGTGACAGGTACTGAGAAGGATTTTGGGAATAAAAGAGTCACGATTCTCCTCAAGAAGATCTTCTCCTGGCAAAAGCAGGAAATGAGAGCTCTTTTTCTTGAGTTGCTCTTTCCATGTTTTTATTTTGGAATTTCTACGGTTGGAGAGTTGTTCCATAGGTCAAAGACGGATATTTCTGGGTCAATACCTAAAATAAAGATAGAGGAACAGGAACCTGTCGCCAGCAGTTTAAAGGAAATACTCTTTCTTCTGCAGATCTGAAACCCGATGCCATTTAACTCTCAGGAGAGACAAGTGGATAGAGGCTTGGGGAGTCTAATACAGCTTGGTAGGAGGGAGGGTCATAGGCTCGTGTCCAAGGGCTCCTGGGATCAGGGAGGTCATCATCGGGTTCTTCCTCTTCCAGAAGAGCAGGTGCCGGTCGGACAAAAGCTACTGGAGAGTTCTCTCTTGGCCCACGGAGTTCTTCTAGCCGTTTTTCAAGCAATTGGATGAGCTTGGCTTTTTCAGCCAATTTGGTGTGCACGAGAACAAGGAGTAGAAAGTCCTTAGAGAGCTGGCATAGTGTGCTTCCACATTTTTTGCAGCATGTACAGAGACAAGAAGGAAGTCTTTTCAGAGTAACTGTAATGAGTTTACATAGGGAGAGAACAAAGAGGATATGGCAAGAAATAGCATGTAATGTCGCCTCAAAGGGCTGGACAAGAACAATTTCGTAGAAGCACTGTACTATTTTTTGAAGGACAGAAGTTTGGTTTTGTGACAGCTTGTTCTGTATCCGGTTTAGGAAAAGCTTAACAAAGTTAACTAAGCTACTTAGACACAAGATATGTAAAGCAAGAGTGGAAAGGTTTGTAGTAAACAAATCTGCAGTTCCAAACACAGAAAAATGTAAGAGCAAACAGGAGACGCTTAGCCCAAAAGAAAATTCTCGGTACTTCCATTCATTGTCGATGCTTTCAGAGATCACAGATAGCCCACAAAAGGAGGTCAAAATAAAAAGTTTAGAGAAAAAGTAAATGGTACTTTGTAAAAGTGGGCTGAATCCGTTCGTTACATAGCGCAATAGGCTTTGTATTCCCGTATCCATGGCTCGATGGGATAGGAAAGTTGCGGCAAGGTGCATTCTCTTCTTTGTGATTTCCTCATCCAAAATTTGCCAAGAAGAGGAAACAATAGAACGACAAGTGACGAGGAACCCATTGTTTCTTAAATCCGCAATGAAATTGAGGAGCGCCTCTCCAAAGGCAAGGTAAGAGAGCCAGCGTATTACTTTGTTTTCAAATAAGACACGAGATCCGAACAAAATAGAATGCAAATATAAGAAGAGAGCAGCTAGAGGCAGAGACTTCAATGGAGAAGCCGAAAGCATGAAGTGGTTTCTTTCGTAAACCAAAGCGATAGGGAGCCCTGTACATACTAGAGCAAGGATTCCACGTCCTAGGAGAGGATAGTCCCTTATTTCGTATCTTAAGCAATAGCCCATCAGGGAGAACATGATGCGTTCTAAGAGAACAGTAGAAAAGAGTGAGAGCGCGTACCCTTGTCGTACTTGGCTACAGGCAAAGTTGTAAATGCGGTGACCGATTTGACAAGGCGCTACAAATAGCATGCCTTTTCTCCTTTTGGCTTTATACTCTTGAAAGAGATGTCACTATTATATTAAATAATTTTTATTAATACATAGGCCTTTATCATCTCCTGACACCTAAAAAAAACACGCTCTTAAAAAGAGCGTGTTTCTAGTTACAAGTTTGTACAACGACTATTCTAACTGGTCTAGGAGTCCTTCTACGGGAGTTCCGCCTAAAGGAGTCACTGGGTTTTGTCCCAGGAAAAAGAGGCCAAGGCTATTCTTGCCATCTGTGTCTAATCGGGTCGATCTGCCTTCTGTTAGATTTCTCATGTTTTCTAGCGCGCCTCCTCCTGCGACTCGAACACGATGCAACCACCTTTCAAGACCAGAGGGGGCGTTTCTCTGTCCCTGTCCTTGAATTTTTGCTAGGATCGCCTTGGCCAGTTGAGGCATTCCTTTGCAAGTTGATACGCAAATTTGTTTTAAGGATGATCCAATTTGGCTCAAGCCTGAAGGTGTATCTGCATCCACTTCTGCTCTTTGCCCTCTCCACTCTTCCAAAAGGACGGAGAAGTTCATGACTGTCCCCATAAGTGTCATCATGGCGGAAAGAAGAAAGATGGCCTTTACAGTAATGGAAGTCGTAGCAAAGAGAGCAGGAAGAGCTGTAATCAACAGAATCAAAGAAAGAACGGCTCGAGTCACTGTCATGTGCATAGACCGCATGGTTGTCTGACCACCTGCAAGAGGTAATGTCGCATTTCGAGCAAGAAGAGTGGAAACAAGGAAAAGCGTTCCCAAAATAGCTACTCCAATGGTGTTCAGGCAGAGCAGCGATCTCATGATCATACTGGAAGAACCAAGAAGACCTGATGTAGCTGAAGCAATAGCACTGGACGAAACAATATGGACCGTTCGTGTCACGAGGGGAATGCTGCCTAGCATGCTTAAATTAACAAGTGCTGTTCCTAAGAACTTGGCGTGATTAGGTGCGCTGCTAAGACAATGACGTGCAGTACGACAAAGTCTAGTGCAGAGACCATCTCTGGCACTTGGATTTAGGTTAACGGATGAAGAAGAGGTGGAAGGTGGAATGGACATACTTTGGTCTGTTTTGAAAAAGCGAAGGTATAGTTTTAATTAAGCTGCTGGAGCTGAAGTGCGAGTCATATATCGCCTCAAAATCAAGCGTTCGATTTCGGCCGCAGTAGGTTGTCGTGCGTTGTTGTGTCGTCCTCTGTCTTCGTTTCTGACAGGAGGCTGTGTGGGTCGCTGTCGTGGCGGTATGATGTTAAGTTCTTCTGCAAGCTGTTGCAATTCTTCTCCTTCTATGAGACGGAAGTGAAGCCGAAAAAGGAGCCAAAGTTTGCCAATTAGGCCCTTCCTCCCAAGGAAGGTAGCTGTAAACTTTTTTAGTAAAGAAGGGATAAAGTTCATGAAGATTCGAATATGAGAAGAATAGTTGGCAATCATTTTTCGGATAAGACTCTTAACATCCTTGGACCTAGGAGCAACGCCTCTTAGAGGAGTGGCAGGTGGGCAAACGAGTTGTTTGATGATAGCAATCGAATGCAGAACGAGTTCTAAACTAGCTCCGAAGAGAAGATAGGAGCTTAGTATTTGCTCTTCTGCGGGCAAGAGTAAGACATGCATCAGAAGGCAAACCAATCCAATGAAAAATTGGATCCCCCTCTGTTGTAGAGAAGGTGGGTTGTCGTTTTCTCCTTCAGAGAGAGCTGAGTTCTGTACAGCGATAGAGGCTAACAAAGAAAGGTTGGAGAGAAGAGTCAGGATGGCTTTGAAAGCGACTGCCATGTAGTAGCCAACAGGTGATCGTAATGCCATCCTAGAGATAAGGTGGCTAGATAGAGGCGAAATCACACCTTTGTTCAGAGCTTGGTGGGCAATGATGGAAGACGCTATGGCAAGAGGACTTAATTGTAAGGTGATCCGATCCAGTTTATTCCAACAAGAGGAAACACAGCGTTGTATTGTAGTACGGTAGGTTGGATTTGACATGGTATTTTACTCTATGGACTAAAGCTTTCGAAAAGAGCTTCGGCTTGTGTTTTGCCTAATGGAGTTATGGGGTTCTGACCCAAAATAAAGAACTTAAAGGGATGAAGGTTTCGTGCCTGGAGTCTTTCGCCTCTTCCTCGTAGAAATCCAAGGATGCTGTCCCAAGTATCTCCAACAGTTTGAGCGAATGTTTGCTTCCATGACTCGGATGTTTGTGCGTGTTCGTCTTTCATTGTTCTGTTTTTGAGGAATTTTGCTAAGGCTTCTCCCGTTTCAGGGATGCTGTAAAGAGTTCTTCTGCACACTCGCAGCACATTGCTTATGGTATGAATGGCTCCGGCCACTACTTCATAATCCAGATGTTGGATCTTTTGAGTTTTGACTTCTTCTAGGAGGGCAACCAGACTAATGGCGGTTCCGAAGAGAGTTAACATGGCAGAAAGGAAGAAGATAGACTGAGCCAAGAGAGAAGAGTGGAGGAAAAGGGCCGGCAGGCTTCCCAATAACAGTAAGAGGGAAAATAAAGCACGAGCTACTGCAATTTGGATAGAATAGGTGGGCTTGCGACCGCCTGCAAGAGGGAGTATGGAATTACGAGCAAGCAAGGCAGAAAGCAGAAAGAGAAGCCCGATAACACCCATCCAAGCTGTGTTAAAATGTAGCAAATATTCTGTGAGCTTGCTTTCTGGTGACAGCATATATGATGCTATGCTTGTTATTAGCCTTTTAGAAGCCAACTGAGCACCTCGAACAATAAGAGGGATGCTCCCCAACATACTGAGGTTAACAGCGACTACTCCTGCATACTTGGTAGATGGCAAGTCTTGTAACAGAAAATGGGTCAGTTTTTTCCTCAAAGAAGTTCGTCTACCCGTAGGCGGACGAACAGAACGATGACTCTCAGGAGGCGCGGGCGTCGTAACAGGGGTCGGATCGGTCATGTTTTAGTCTGTTTCTCACTGAAGAATTGGGGAGGCCTCTCCCACGCTCCATTATACATGATTCTGTAAAAAAATTATTTAATTAGACCGAGGCACCTTCTTGTTCCCTGGGGAATAAGAAGGTGGTTTTTTCAAGGGCTTTGCAAAGGAGGATAAAGGTCCATTTCCAGCCTTTGAGGAAGGAGTACCCTGTTTGAGAGAGGATGTAGCCTAGGATAGATAGCAGAGTGATTAGGCTGGGCATGTGATCTTTGGACTGAGGAGATTCCATTCTGTCCAGAATACAGTGTAGCCCACTATGGATGAGTCCTACGCATAAAAAGAGAAGAGACAAGTTCTGTAGGAAAGAGTCGAGTGGAGCCTTGTGAAAAAGTTCACTCCCTTTGAAGAGAAGGAAGAAGAGGGTGACCAAAGCTATTTGATTTTCGTGATAACCAAAGAGATAAGCTTTATCGTGGGCAAAGAGAAAGGTCTGACAGGCTCCAAAAAAACTGTAAAGAAGAGCAATTTCGATCAAGAGAATCAGTAACCGGCATAGAGGGATAAAGGCCTGAACAGAGGAAAAAATTACAGATATTCCTACGAGGAGTTTCTCAAAGGAGAAATAGCTTTTCGTACAGAACAGACAGGCAGAACCATAAAAACCCACTTTTCTAGCCATTGAGGCCAACCCTGCTGAAGAAGAGACAAGTCGTCCAACACGTCCGATACAGAGAGGATGTGAGGGTATCCTGTTGTTCAGTATGGCGTGCCATTGAGGATCCATCCCTTATCCAAAAACTCTTAAAACGGATTGAGTGAGGATAAGATCACAACATGGCCTCAAAAGTATTGGGACAAGGGATCGCGGTTAACCTTGCTGATACTGTTGTCTTTTTCTTTGAGGGGACTTTCCAGATCAGGATAGAGGCCAAGATTTGTTTTAAAAGGGAAAAATCGAAGGTTTTGGTGAGCATCAGTTTAAGCAAATGTAAGAGGGAAGTCGAGTTGAACAGACAGTGAAGAACATCTAATTTGTTCTCTTTGTGGGTAAAGAAGTGAAGAACAAAAAAGAGAACCATTAAGGCAATGGAGAAGTGGACAAGAGCATGACTTACGGGTGTAGCAAGTAAGTGTAACAAGTGTAAATGAGAGAAAGAACGGATAGAAGATTGACAAGAGGACCAGAGTATTTGGTTGATTTGAGAAAGAAGTGCATAGGCAAACAGGTTAGCCTCGATCAGAGGTGGAAAACGGTGGAAAGTGAGAACATCTCGTGTCAGCTTTGATCTAGGTAAGGTAAGAGCTTGATAAAGTTGAATGAAAACAGAGAAGATAAGGAAAAGACTGAAGAGAATAGTGGATCCCCAAAATGTTTTAGAGGCAAAACTCAATGTTCCTAATGCGAGCAGAGTCCGTTTTGTAGGGACAAACAAGTGTCCCACATAAAGAGCAGTCTGCAGAATTTTAAGGAAAAAGACGGCTTGGAGAAGAGGGGCAAGCAAAAAGAAGGTTCCGGTTTGCATACGGGATAAGTATGGTCTATCTGTTGTTTCTTTTTCTTTGAGGCGTGATTCGAGGTACGTCTTGCTTGCTTGAAAATAAATGAGAGGGAACCTTAGGACTCGCACTGGAATGATGCAATATCCCTTCTTGAGTAGAGAGGTGAATCGGTTGGCTTGACATGGAACCGTTTGCATCGTGTCCATCCTAAAAGCCTGTGAGGGCGACAAAGGAAAGGAGAATTCTTTCCCAAGAGGATTTTTCTTGATTTGTACTCCTCTTCTCATTGGTTATTTTGGTGCACATCTCGTTTAGAAGAAATAAGAGAATGGCGAAAATGAGTTGTGTCACGACTAACAGTTGCCCGCTGAAATGAAAAAGATGAAGATGTGGACACGTCTCATATGGAACAAGAGCTAAAGCGAGGTTAGCTAAAGAGGCCAGAGCACCTATAAAAAGGGCATAAAAGAAAAAGGGAGGGTCAGTGAGGCGCAGATCCTTCCCTTCTCTTTTTTGAAGCAACTCAAGCATGCACTTGACGAGACAGAGTAGAACGCTCATGAGCTTAACAAACAGGAGCATGGTTAAGGCAAGAGCAACTACTTGTGGAAGAGGTGAAAACAATTGAAAAAGCCCAGGTACTAGGCTCTCCAATTCAGCAAGGGCAGGAAACACAAAGAAAGAAGAGGTAACAGTTGCCATGAAGAATTCGAAGAGCATCGACCGATAAAGGACTCTGGAGACTTTGTGGGGGAATTCTTTTTGTTGCTTTCTTGCCCATTTAAGAACTTTTTCTTGATTGCGAAGACGTTGCAGTAAGACCATGACTAATGTCCTCATGCGGGACATGATGGCCTGAATGAAGGAGAGCGACTCGATCAGAAAAGAGGAAGTAGCGGAACAACTAGGGGTGAAGGCTCGTAAGGCTTGATAAACGAACATGGTACAATAAGGTCAGAGCTCACGAAAAGAATATCATATTTTTTTCTTTATATAAAAAGGAGCCTTTTCTCTTGGGGCAAGACCCATTTTATTCTAAGCAGGTTTTTATGAACTTTTTACATATTCTTGTGTGAATTTTTGCTATTTCTTCTTGTTCTTCCAGTGTAGAGGTCCATGTGACCCAAAGTAAGCAGAGGATTTGTAGGATGATCAGTCGTCCGGGTTGGATAAAAAGATTTGGTAGACTTTTTAAAATGGGCACGGCTTCGATTTTGTTTTCGAATAAGGCACAGAAAGGATGGAAGAGGGCGCAGGAGAGTGCCGTTGAGACAATGTTCGTGACCGTGATTCTTTGAACCCCGTATAGGAGTGTTCTTGGTGATGCGAAGAGATTTGAAGCTCCTGTTAACATGAGAGCTGAGAGGGGATGAAGGTCGAAGATCACAAAAGAAGCGATTTGAATCAAAAACCAGGAAAAGATTGTACAACCCTCTGCTGTTGTGGTGAGAGGCAAAAGGAAATAAATAGACCGGTTGAGCAAAGACAGAAGTGGGTACGGTAACAACAGAAGTGGTGTACAGGCAATCACGAAGAAGATTCTCAAACAGGTGTTGCTCATATTGATAAAGCTGACCAATCCGAAGAGTCGAAGAGCAGCTTGGGAGAGCCAGGTTAATCTTCTAGGGAGATTCTTGGGGGTCTTGATTGGAGCAGATATGGCTACATCAAAAGACATACGCATCTTAGAAATTAAAATCATCCAGAGGATGATATCATATTTTTTAATCCTTTAGGACGGGTGGGTTATTCTTTATTAGTTTTTTTTGAGGAAACGGGGGCACTAAGGCATTGATCATCCAAAGCCAAAGGAGAAGACAAGTGAGCAAGAAAGCTAGTGGAACAGGTGGAATCATCTTTTGCCCCTCTTTAGGGAGTGTGGTTAGCCCAATCAGGAGAAGGGCAAAGGCGCAAAGAACAAACTTGGCATAGCAGGCTAGGATGATCCATCCAATGGCAATACCTGGTGTTAAAAGGGCCGAGAGCAGGAGAAAAAAGAAGGCTGTGAGGATACATGCTTGGGTAAAGGAAAAAAAACCTTTGGAGGCAAAGGTTTTTTTTAAAGCTTGGACATCTCGAAAACAACTAGGGAAAGAGAAAAGAGAAAAGAAAGAAAGCAAAACGAAGCAGACAGGGGCTTTGCCTTTCCATGACCTAACGGTATGATGTTTCAAAGATTGATAATGATGTCTTACGAGAATAGACAAAGGGGAGCGCTCGTTTTCTTTCGAAGAAGTCTATTATAGAGAAGAGACGGAAAGAAGTGTGGGGAGCGTCCTTTGGTTTCTGTTTTTCTCAGAAACCAAGGAGACGAGATGTTATTAGGCCATTGTCTTAGTGATCTTTTTATTTTCTTTCTCCGCTCCGAAGAGTGCTTCAAGCATATATCGGAAGGTCAATCTCCAAATCGAAAGAATGGCATGAAAAAGAGTGCAAATCCAAGAGCAAAGAAATTGTAGAACAGTGAAAGAACAAAACAAGACCAAAAGAAGGGCCGTAGATTCCAAAAGGAACCGACTCATTCCTGAGCCAAGTCGTACCAGGGAAGGGGCCAGTTTTCTGGTACTCAGGATTAAACTGCGCACATAAGTTTCAAATGAGATAGAAGCTAGCTTCTGGCCAGTTTTTTCGGCCAACTGAGGGAGGCTGTCAGAAACAAGGTCAAGAGGTGTTAAAACATACAAGTTGAATGGAAGACAAACATATTTGGAAAAAGCTTCACCTACTAGCTTCCATGTAGGGGAGAGGTTAAAGAGGCCGGAAAGAGGTTGAGGGGTTTTCGAAATAGGGGACGCGAGGAGATGAGCAGGGATAGAAGACATACACACCATCTGTTCTGTTTAGGCAATATCGAACGAGTAAGAAGAAGAAAGAATATTCACATTTTTTCTTCGTGGACATTGTAAAGAGTCTTCTTTATTTAGACTACAAACTTTCTATTTTGTAGCCTCTTCGTAAGTGGGTGGAGGAGCCGACGTGTAGGGGGGAGGCGCTTTCTCATAAGGGGTTAAATCCGGGTAGAGGCCGCCAGGCCAATGGGGGTTTTCAAAGGGTGGTGCAGAAGGCCTTGGTGTATTGATAATAGGGGGAGGGCCTTCTTTCTCTTTTGGCGGAGAAGCCTTAGTAAAACGTTTCTTCAACATAGACCAAATGGCATGCAAGCACTTGCAGAAGCAGGCACATAGAAACAAGACTAAGATAAATAGAACAAAGCCAAGCTGGATAAATGGATGTGCTTCTGAGAACCAGGCCAAGACATGCGCGGATAGAAGAAACGTTAATCCCGTTGTCAAAAGATAAAAGGAGGATCGACAAAAAGATGATCCAAACTGAGAAAGGGAGTCAAAGCTGCGCGATCTATTTAAGGGTGGTCTCTGATTGGGTGACGGCCTG
This sequence comes from Candidatus Similichlamydia laticola, assembly GCF_003339615.1. Taxonomy (GTDB): domain Bacteria; phylum Chlamydiota; class Chlamydiia; order Chlamydiales; family Parilichlamydiaceae; genus Similichlamydia; species Similichlamydia laticola. The sequence continues at coordinate 16,138 of NZ_QQBG01000026.1, read as the reverse complement.
CTTGCAGGAGATCTCGATCTTTCTCGAGTTGGGGGCGTGCCTAAACAATGAGTATTAGAAGATGAACGAGGGGAAAATCTGATCCAAAATCTGACTGCCATGGAAAAGTTCTCCTCCTACTCATTTCTTCTTTGGTGAGCTCTTCTAACAGAGGAAGGAAACAGACTAGGGTTGAGGCCATTTCCACCAGGTTGTAGAGGGCTCCAATCCCTGTTGTTTTCTGGCGAGGGGGGAGAATTGGGATTGTTGTTGTTCACGATAACCGTTTGTGTAGTGGTAGGCTCTCCAAAATCAAAACCAAATCTCCAATCACTACCTGGGATATGCCTTCGCCTTGGGAGCGGAGAGGTGGAAAAACGGGGATGTCTTTCACCACCGGCGGAGGGGCCTGTATCAAGCAGCCAGCGGAAAAACGTCACAAGAAGACAGAGAAAAAAAACGATAACCGCTAAACCGAGAAAGACTTTTCCTATGAAGGCCAGAGCCGTTAAAAATGAAAATGATCTCATGGCCACGTCAGATGTACCACCAGAACCGTTCGCTTGTGCGTTTCCAAGAAAGGAGAGAACATTGTGTATGCCTGGAGCAGATGAAGGAGATTGTCCCCAAGGGTTAAATCCCCTAAAAAGTCGTGTCGTCGAGAAGGAAGAAAAAGAGGAAGGACCCATAGGAAATGTCGTTAAGCTACGTTGCATCCATACCAGTCTAGTCCACTCAAAGAAAAATTTCAATTTGTCTTGTTTTTACAAATGGAAGGCATGTCTGTAATCTTGGAAGAGAAGAGAGAGAATGTCGGATAGAAGCTGAAATAAACTTATGACTCTCTGAACAAGATGAGAAACCATGTTCATCATGCATTTGTACAGGCAACAGACGAGGCAAAACAAAAGGTAAAGAAACAGTAAAGAAAGAATAAGAATCTGCACCTTTTGTGATGAGACAACGGAGGAGCCTATTTCGATGAAACGAGAGGAGAGTGGAACGGCGTGTGTCGTGCTATGGGAACACAGATGCAGATGAAAGGGTCCGTTTGCGACGATTTGGATGATCCTTTCAGGCCCGTGATAGCTAAGATGCGACTTGTTTTTTTGTAAGGGTCGCAAAACAGATACGCCGCACAATAGAACTTGCCTGAGGAGGGGATGCATGTGTTGAGTCTTTGTGGTGAGAGGCTCGCTGCCTTACAGGGAGACGAGCACAATCTGTTCTAGTTTTGCGGACGTCTATGAGCGAGAATCAGCGTTGTCTCTCCAGGTGGGGTATCGGGAGTTTTTTGCTCTGGTGGCTGCGAACCTGCAAACAAAAAGCCGAATATAATGTTAAAGGCAAGACTACATACTTTTATGAGAATTTCTACAAAACAGCAAATCCAGGAAGCAAGAAAGTAGAAGAGCACAAAGACACAAACAATGACGACCATAAGTGCGGTTGTTTCAAGGACAAACTTGCTGAGTCCCATACCAAACTTGAGCAGAGCAGGGGCTAAGCATTGAGCTGTTTGAATAAGCTGGCAGGCCACACCCCTAAATGAGATGTTGCCTAGAATGGATCCAGCCTCTTCTGCTTGACCAGGAAGAGAGAATGTAGCCCAGTTCAGAAATTGGTTCGCATGACGAGAAAAAACTGCGTGTAAATCCAACCAGAGAGAGCTTTGTGATCCTGTAGAAAAAGCATTGCTCCAAGAAGAGCTAAATGAAACAGAAGAAACACCATGGAGCAGGGAAGACATGGACAGTGCCTGGGTTGGTTTTGTGTAATACCGAACTGATTCGAAACGTCTAAAATTTTGCTTCTCAATAGAAGCGCAACCTGCTCCTTAGGCTACTCGAGAAGCGGATAACAGTTCAAGGATCCCTTTGACTAAAAGCAAAATTTTAACGGTCCCTTTCAAGGCTGCTTTAACAAAAAGAACTAGTTTCTTTGACTTATTTGTATCGACCTCTACAGACTTAAACATTTCTTCCAGCTCGACTGTGGGATCTATTTCTGTGCTGGTTCCGATTGGTGAAGCTTGTCGGGCGACAACTTTGGTTTCTTTTATGAGGGGGCTTTTTATTAGGTCTCCTTCTCCTTTGAAGTATTGCCAAGCATGGAAGCACATGGATCTAGAGACCACGCCTCTCGGATAGCATTCTCCGTCCTCAGAGTCTATGAGGAACATAATATGCAAACCTAGAACAAGCCCGCATAATCCTCCAAAGAACCCTGGTAGGGAACAAGCTAATAAAGCTTTTGTCAGGACCCAAAGGGCAGCACATTCTGTTGTCCATGTCCAAAAGTCCATGAGTTCAAATGTCATGGGCTGTCCCTTCATCCAGCACCAGAGTCGTGTGCCCGCATAGAGAGGAACGGAACAGAGGCCAGCAAGGAAGAAAGCACGAAAGAAGGGGGCAAGAGGTTTGTGGATGGCTTGGAAGAGATGACAACGAGTTGCCCAAGAAGTAGATGTAGAACACATTTTTCCTAAAGAGAAAGAAATCGAGCTCATGACAGACGCCTGGTTAGATAGATCACTATATAAACAGGCGTATATCCCCTTAGAGATTCTTTTTCTATATGGTGACAGCAGAGGGAATGGAACTCTGAGTCGGTAGGCTACTAGTGGTGTATTTCTGCCTGTACGGTTATGCTGCCGCCTCCTTCGTCTTCGGATGAATTGTCGCCGTCCCTTTCTTGAGGTTCGGGTTCAAGGTCTGACTCTGACCCTTCAAGAGGAGGCATATCCTCTTCGTCTCCTTCTCCTAGAGGATCTTCTATTCCACTTGGTGGAGGTCCTTCGCCAAAGGGCGAAATTCTCGGGCTTTCTCCTGAACTACCAACGAACAACAGCCAATTTGGACCTCCTTCTGTTGGAGAATGTGTTACCGTCGTGGCAATCTCTTGTAGCTCTGTCATTTCAGTTTCGGTTGGTGCTTCTCTGCCTCCTTCAAGAACGGTCAAAACGAAGGCAAGCAAGAGTATGGAAAAGCACGAAAGAAACTCCATCATGTTCCCTACTGGTCCGTCTCCATCCAAAATGCCTTGAAGCAATAGGCTTGCGATGGGCATGAAATAGGCGAAAAGACATAAGATTCTCCTGAGACAGACTTCTAAATGAGGAAAGAGGAGCAGGATCAAGACCTCTATCAATTGAAAGCAGGTTAGCAAGCCTAGGCATCCCCATAGAAAAGTCATGACGGTGCATGGAATCTCTTCTGTTGCAAAACGAATACTTGGACGCCCTAATGGGCTTGGGGTCGTGATGGTGCTACTGTTTGACCTTTGGGGAATGCAGTGGGTTAGTGCGTAAACAAGTGGGACTATTCCCAAAAGGATAATGGCGGCAATCAGGACAACAACAGTGACGACGATAAGAAACTGTCTACATGAGCAGAGCCGTCGATTAGAACCACGGCTTGGCCTTTCTGGAGGTCCATTTCCTGATGCTCTTAGAGAGTTTTGCTCTGATGTCAACCGTTTGCTCTTGATCTTATGTTTAGTTTGGACGGCAAGTCTATTAAGGGCTGGTAATTCTTTCCAAGGTTCAGGGGTGACTTTGTATCACTTTTTCAAGAGGATGCCTCTTGGGGAAGAGGGAGTGGAGGGGCATGAACAGCAAGATCATAAGAACTAATGAGCAGCATGAAAACCATGGAAATCCCCAAAAGGTAGGCTGAGACAAGGCCCCAAGGCCCTGTGAGATGAGCTCCAACTGGGAAGAAGAACTTCAAGGCTATCAGGGACAACAGGAATAGGAATGCCACAATCACTATTACCGCGTTTCTTTCGCATCTTGTCCATTCTCCTTGATGTAACAACACAAAAGAGGTTGTGAGGCTATCCAGGGCACTGAAAACTAAGACACTCACCCAGAGTAAGAGAGGAATTAATATAGTGTGCCTGTCTGTGTGATTGACAATGCTGAATCTGTCGGCATGTTGAAGTAGCCAGCTTGAAGGGGCAAAGGCGTTGAGGACAAGGGAGAAGAGGAGCACAATGGCAACGGCAATTTGTAAGAGAATACGAATAACTCTTGTAGAGGATGGTAGGCGCTGGGAAGAGTCTGTTCCTCGTGGTCTGCTATTGCCCCCTCCTCCGTTAGATGGTGTGATTCCCATTTCTAATACTGCCTCTTAGATCATCTTCGACGGCTAGATTGTATAACGGTCGTCAACTGATTGGCTCAACTTATTGATCATCTCATGTGACACGTTTCTTATTGAGTTTATAGCCTCCCTTTAGCGCAATACTAAGCATTATATGTAAGTTACATCCTCACTACATAGCTGCTATGTCAACATGTAGGATCTGATCACCAACCTATCAAATTGTACATTTTCTCATTCCAATTGTATTTCTAGGGGGGTATTTATTCATATTGCACTATTGTAATACAGTTCTTTTGCCTTATTAAGGCTTTTGTTTCTGGCAAGTAGATGAGATAGACAAGCAAGATTTCAGTTTAATTTTAGGAGAGAAAATGACTGCATTTGTGGAGGTTCTGGGAAAGGTTCTGTACCCCTCGGGCGAGGTCCTGGAAGAGGTTCTCCAGATTCTAGTAGAAGGGATAGTAATGGAGAAGGTCCTGCTCATGTTATGTTGCAGGTTCGTACTCCAGGAAGTAATTGTAGTGAATGTACTTCTTGTTCGAGGTACTTATCCAGGTTGGCCAGAAGGTGTTGCATAAGACGTTGTTCAGATCATTGCATGATAACAGCGATATTAGTTCTAGTTATATTACTCTTCATCATGGCTTTGATAGCTTTTATTTGCTTCCTTGTGAGTATTTTGAGCAATTTAAGTTACATAGCTAATGTTTGTGTTTATAGTGAGTTCTGGTGTGGCAGAAGCAGCTACCTTGCCTCTAAGACTGCTTTTACAAATATTCTTTCAAATGACCTTTTCTGAACTGAATCAGGCGTTTGCTTTTGGCTTGTAGTCTCTATCTCTTTTAAATAAATAATAAATTTGTTTCATTGCACATTTTTATTCTTTCTTCTGAAGTTCAGATTCCATTTGAATCATCTGCCTTTGAAAGCCACTTTGAAGACTCATTATGTCTTCTTTCTAGACAGGAAAGAGCTGTTTTTCTAGCATCCCAATGGGCTTTGGCTTAGTGTATTGTCTATACTGGTCATTTGTTCCAGTTAGGTTCTTCATTTTTTTTGTATTACGAAATCAACGCGAGTTTTGGAGGAGAAAATGGGCGTAGCTCCAGCAGGAAGTGGCAATGGTGGCTCTAGAAGAGGTTCTGTAGGTAGTGGTAGCGGTTCGAGCTCCAGAAGAAGTTCTGTAGGCAGTAGCGGTGGTAGTTCAGAAGAAGTAACAGAGAGAGTTAGTTCGATGGTCTCTTCGGGAGGAGGCACTAAAAAGCGCTGTCCTTTGTGTGGAACACCTCCCTCTTGTCCTAGCTGTGGCACCCCAGGAATGGGCGAAGATGACGGTACAGATTACAGTGAAGAAGAGTCTGGAGGGTCGGGTTTGACACTAAGAGAAAGAGTTGAAGAGCGGTTGGATCCAACTCGTCCTGGCTATGGTGGGTTTGTCGTTATTTGTTTAGTGATTATCATATTGTTGCTTCTCTTCATTATATGGTCGATTTTGCATCATGGTCTTTTCCCGCCTGGTAATGCTACGACCAGGGGAGAGCTATGATGACCTTGCTTAGAGACTGTTCTTGTCATAGATCTCTTTTCTGAAGATAAGCAGCTTACTTGACGATTCATCCTTTTATACGTAGAGCAAGCATCTTAATATTGGCCTGAATCGGGTCATCTGTTCGTGCTTTTATTTAGACACAACTATCTTGAAAGGTTGTTCGAGGAAGTTGTGTCTTCTTTGTCTTAAATGAGTGTTATCAAGATAGGAAGTGATGATAGCTCCTAGAATAGCTGCTGAAGAATTGAAATGTGGTCTTTTCTCAGTATATAAGCAAGTCAATCACTCTCAACTTATCCTTAGTTTGATTCTACAGATCAAATGTACTTTTTAAAAGCAAGCAGTCAGAATCACTTCTCAAGAGAGATTTGTTTAGATGTGTGTTTTCTTGATAGACAGGACGCGTTGTTTTTTAGCTGTTCATTAGGGATGGAAGTGGAGATAATAGGCCTCCTAGTAGCTCAAGAGAGACATAAAATACAGCTTTAATGGGGGTTTGCTTGGAGAAATAGTATGGTTGGAGTAAATCTTTTGTATGCGTCTAGCTTTTTAATCTTATGGCATTACTATCCTCAACCTGGTCTTCAAGCTTTCGTGTTCTAATCCTGTTAGCACGATATCTTCACCCCATTCTACACCTTTTTCAACCATTTGCGTAGAAATTGAAGTGGGGGGCCGAGTCAGCTTCTTTTCCAGAGGAACTCTCTTCGTCATTCAAGGTATAAATATATAAGAGCCTGCAATGGCCTCATTAGTAGACTTTTTTGAAAAAAGGGCTCTTTTCTGGTACAGACAAGGAAGTTTGTCTCTATCTCTCTAAGAGAGTCCTGATGAGGAAAGTCTTTAAGAGTAACTAAAAAGCTTGTTAGGATCGTACTAGAAACATACTATCGAGATTCTACTAGGTAGTCACTATCTCTATCTTATAGGAGATCATAGTGCTTGTAGAGATAAAATGCCCACTCAGGGCAGTTAGGACAGTAATGCTGTTTCGATTCATAAAGATTTTAAAGTTAGAGGGTAGAGAAAACTAGAATAATCTAGCTCTGTGGAGAACTTCTATGGTCTCTTGTTCGTACTTGAACTCTATTTTTAGCTTTTCGGAAGCTTTTGACTTAAAGAGTCTAATCGTACTGCATCAACTTTGAGAGGAGGTTAAGCTGTGAAAGAACAATCTGGTTAAGGAATGTCAGAAAAGGGCTTTTTAGGTTGTTTTGTCAGTAGTGAAGTGCTCTGTATCTAGCTAAGTCAATCAGTTAGATGGATTTCTTAAATGACTTTTATCAGGATTCTTAGATTCTAGTTTGTGTATCTCGCATTTTAATAGATCAGATGTACTTTATTTAAAGTAAGCAGTTAGAATCCTTTCTCGAGAGCATATTTGTTTAGATATGTGTTTTCTTGATAGATAGGAAACGTTGTTTTTTTAGAGTTATGTGCTGTGAGGATACCGTTTTCTGGATCGTTACAATTAGTCCAAGCTTAGGAGAAGTTGAAGATGGGCATGCCTTTGAGGAATTTGGGAGGTTCGGATGGTGGAAGAAGGCCTTCTGCTGGTAGTGGAAGTGAGGATGAGGAGGGGCCTCCTGGTGGTACGGGGGAAGCACAAAGAGTCGCTTTAATGAGTCTTCCTGGATGGAATGGAAGCCAGGGTCCAGGTAGAAGAGGCTGGGGAGATCGTGTGCGCGATCTTGGGGTAGGTGTTGGCGATCGCTTTCGTAGTCTTAGAGTCAGGGTGCAGCGTGGTTGGGGGCTAATCATTCGTGCACGTTGTCGAAGATGCCTTGTGGTGCTTTTAGTTCTTCTGATCATTCTTATCATATGGTGGATTTGGTATCACCATACTCAACCTGGTCCTCGGACTTCCGGATCTTCAGGTTCTTCAACTTCTGGCAGTGTTAGTGGGATCACGTCTTCTTCTGGTTCTGGGAACCGGAATGAAGTTGTAGTTCTTAGCAGTTCAGAAGATGAAGAAGGTAGCGGCAACACATAAACGAGCTTCTGTTTGATCATCAGAAATGAATTTTGCTTTCTCAGAGAAGAAGCCGCTAGCATTCATGCAGCGGCTTTTTTCTTGCCGTTTTTTTGTACTTAGTCATGGCAGAGGTGTTATCTGCTGCTATCGGTATTGAATTGCGGTCTTTGCTATTGCAAAGTCTGTAATAACCGTAAATCTTTTCGTCTGCTCTGTTTGAGCTGTATCTTGAGGAAAGGGGGGAATGACCAGATAAAGATGGGATATCACTATTACGAGCTGTTTATGTGCTCTCTGAGGTGTTGTCTACATAAGCCTAGATAAGAGCTTGTAGGCAGTATCAGTCATAGTTACGGAGCTTAGACTTTGCTGGATTAGAACACCTCATTTATCAATCTGAACTCTCTTCTTTTCTTGGAAGATTATCCATTTCCTCATGATTTTACTGCATTAGCAGTAATGAGAATCTATGAAAAGGGACTAATTTCACCTTGCCTGGCCTTCTTGCTTCAAGTCCTGTTATTCTAACGTTTTGCTAGCTATGATTCCTGGAATCATTTCTATTGGCTCATGCGATTAAATGTCCTCCCTTATCTTATGAGAAGGCTTTGGAAAAGCATATGCTTCTCTTGTCTGTTTTTAGTCTTTTAAAGACTTTCAGAGGGCAAAATCAGTTGAAATAGACTTCTTCCTAGACAGGAAAGAGCTGTTTTTTTAGCCTTGTCTATAGCTTTGAATTGGTGCAGTTTATGTGTTGAGGATCCTATTTGAATAGGCCTACCATAGAACCAATGAGTTTAGGAAGCAGGTGACTTGTCATAGTTGAGCGCTCGATCTTCCTTGTTGTATATCGTGGAATTTGTATGCCTATAGGAGAAAAGAAATGAGTCTATGCGTGGGTTGTTGTAAGCCTGGAGGAGGAAAGTCGACTTGTTGTGGAGGTGGTGGTAGAAGGCTCTCTGGTGGTGACGGAGATGTCAATGGTGTTATGTTACGGTCTGGTAATGGTAATGACTGGAACGCTGATCCAGAAAATATGCGCAGTAGAGCAGCGCGTTGGTGTTGTCCAGATCCTTGGCGTCTTGTAAGATGTCATACGTGTCTTTTAGTGTTTATCATCCTTTTGCTCTTATTCATTATATGGTGGCTCCTGTTAGGAGAGAATATGTTTGCAGGTCCGTTGGAAGGCTTAAGGAATGTAACGCGTTTGACTTAATTAAAAGACTTGCTTTTAGCAAAGCTAGCTTTACCTTCGAATTGCCTTGTGAACTTTTACAGAGCCGCATCATCAAGATGCGGTTCTTTTTATTGCTAGGAATGAGATTAAGTGCAGTAGGGTCCACAGTTAGGTAGGTTTGTTCTTTTGGTGAGTTGTGAGGTACTTGTATGTGAAGTAATACATTTTGATTGTTGCTGTTGAATCAAAACTTAAGATTATTAAGAAGGTGTGTAGGACTATGGAACAAAAAGGGTAACGCTGGTTTTATAAGGTGAGAATATGGTTTTGATATGTTGATAAAGGTATGCTCTCCGCCCATGTTTTGATTGGATTTGGCAAAGAAGCGTGTTTACCTGAAGAGCGCCTCTATCATTTTAGATATTTTTTCTTTGGCAATAGGCAGCGTAGTGATTGTTCGAAATAAACAAAAAGATTAAGTATTAAATACGGTTGACCCAAGCAATCGATTATTTGGCTCAAGTGCAACCTTGATCATCACCTGCGCTCCCACCGTCAAGAGTGCAAGTTGTATTTCTTAATATGCTTATTCCCTTTTTCAAGTTTCTAATTCGTTTGGTAATATTTGTTATCATTTGAATTGAATTGTTGTGCCTCTCGATAAGAGATTTAAGATCTTTTTCTACTTTTAGTTGATGCCATAACATCCATACGAGCAAAACAAGTAATACGATGACTAACAATACAATGAGAACTATTCCTTTTTGAAAGGTGCAAGTGGATTTTATGAATCTCTTCACGACCAGACTGCATTGATTGCCTGAACATTTCAAGAATCTTTTAGAGTGGTTTTCTTGTAGACTACTTTTGCTACGTAAGAAACTACTGGGCCTTTTATTAGAAGGGCTTTTTTGAGGCTTCTGTCCAGTTCTATTCCCAATCGAAGATGGGTCCATGTTAGTTTTCCTGGTCGAGCTTTAGGTTTAAAGATGTAAATCAATTTTTTATTCTCTAAAACCTTCGCATGCAGAATATTTCCAGATTGGAAGATATTGTAAGAGACGGCTTCCAAAATGTGACCTCTCTTCTTATGAATGGTACAGATTTTTCTTCAAGAAATGGAACAGATTGAGTAACTCACTAAGCTAGACTTTAGGGCAGTTTTAAGGATCCTTCTTTGCACTTTTTGAGCAGATTCTATTTCAAAAAGGTCTCAGCTTGATTTTTTCATTCTTAGAGTGTTTCCTAATGTCCTTCCCTTATTGATAATAAGGCATTGGACATGTCCTCTCCCTCTTTTCATCTTGGTACGATCTCATTGGCTAATGGTGAAGGACATGAAAGCCAAAGCTCCTCAAAAGGCAGTTTTACAGGTAGTAGTGAAACACACACCACTTTGCGAGTTTCTACGTATGCAGGTAGTCTTTTTAGCTGTAGTGACTCTTTTATTGAGCAGGATAGGAGAGCCTTGTTCCCGTTATTCGGCCAATATGGGGCCTTGTGGAGACTTTTTACAAAGCTGTATAGAGTTTCTTACCAGGTCCTATCTGAGATGCCTTGGCTTGTCTCTGTTACTCATTATTTTTATATTACTTGTTTTACTTATAGTTTTGTTAACTAGGCCATCTTGGAGAGGCTAGATCTATATCTTTACATATAGTTAATCTGGTGCTTATTCTTGACTAGCAAGCTTTCGTATTAAAGCGTATCTCTTCTAGTCGGTCTATGTCTCTTGTTTCACTAAGCAATGCTTCCGTAGAAGACTCAGGAGCATCTAACAGCACTTCTTTTAGAAGCTGCAAGAGTCGAAATCTTTCAGTCGAAAGCATGACAAGTTGGAGAAGAGAGTCTGTTGTTCTACAGGTTGATGGGTTGCTGGGTGATTACTTGCCTACTGACAGTGGGTCTGTTTCCATCCCAGGGGTGAATTGGACGCAGTATAGCATAAGCCGCATCAAGTCCATGTTTGATATAAAGTGTGCTATGTCGGCGTAATGAATCAGCTCTTCTCAAAGAACTGCTCACTGGGTTGCACAGCGAACTGCAACAGATCAAAAAGAAATTACTCGAGCAGCGAGGCTCCTAGATGATTTGCCTACTACGTTGTAGGCTTGATCTACACGACTTGATCGTAAAAAGAATGATTCATGAGTTCACTTTCTATGGCTGTTTCTTTTGGGGGCTGGTTGTTTGCTTTGATCATTCTTATTTTTGTCTTGTATCTGTGAGCGACTATTTTTATCGAATGGGATAAAATTCGTCGTGCTAATTCATAGATTATGGAAGAGTCAATGTCTATCGATGATCGGCAATATTTGGGTGGAGGAAGTAGCTCAGCTTCTGGAAGTAGAAGAGGTTCTGACGAGACTATCTTGGCATGGCCTGAAATGCCACCCCCTCCTCCTTATCCAGGAGGAGGGGAACATATGCGTATGGTAACCTTTGATGGCCCTCGTATCGAAGAAGGCAACAGGACACCTTCTCCTCAGATGGTGCCGGGAAGGATTACTCGTGGTCCTCGAAACTCTATGTTGTTTCGTCTGAAGTTGTTTCTCTTGATCATTATGACATTTGTACTGATCTTAATACTGTTTATTCTCCTTTACATCGCGAATGACTTAGAGCGTATTCGTCAGAGAATGCCAAGGTCAGGTGGAAATGGGACTTATCCTAGTATGTAAATGAAGCTAGTTTGATGGGTATTCTCTTAGTCCATGTCAGTATCTTTCTAAAGACATAGGCATTAAAGACTGTTGCTAAATATAGTAATTCTGTTGTCTTCAATTCTAAATTGTTTATGTAAAATCTTCCATGCCTAGGTTAGTGAGTTTATCTTTAATCTTCTTAGGAAATTTGAATCAGTATATGGTTCTTTGCTTATTGATGTAATTCAGTTTGTAGAGTAGTGAGTGGGCAGTTTCGTATTGAGTATATCTGTTTATCATTGGTTTTAAAAAGCAGTTTTATGCAGTCTATCCGTTTATCTTGGGAACAGATTTGTTCGTTCTAAAGTTAGTTATGAGGACCATAAATCATGAATTTGCGTTCAGTATTTTTTGGCTTTGGCTCGGACAGGCCTACTTCTAGCAGATCATCTAACCCTGGAGGTGGAGGTGAGGGGCCAGAAACGGTTGAGGCTGTTGCGATGTCTGTTTTAGGTCCATCTGGTGGCCCAGAAACAGAAGTAACTGTAGAGACTCCTTTGACAGGTGGTGCGGAGGAGAGAAGTTCAGTTCAAGCAGGAGGACAAGAGATCCCCCCGACAAATAGTGGAGGAGGGAGTGGGAACGCACGAACTCCACTGACTTGCCGGTGTGGAGTGATGGCCTGTTTTCGTCGCTGTTATGATAGCAGCACCGAGAATTGTTTGAGAGTTGTCCTAGTGGTTCTCATAGCTATCGTGATTTTCTTTTTGATAATCACCATGATTCAACAGTGGATTCTCTTAGGAAAAATAACAGATTCTCTTAGCAAGCAAAACTCTAAATCAAGGTAACTATGCCCAAAAAATGTTTTTTTAAGCCTTTAAAGACACAGGTACTTTCTTTCTTTTACTTGCTATGGAGCATAATTTTATGGATTCTGTCACTGTTAAAACAACAAGCACAGGACAGGGTAGACTAGATAAAAGCTCTTCCAAAGGGTCAGAAGGTTCGAATGAAGTTACTGTGCGTGTTACTTCTGTATCGGTTGAACTTCTCCCTGGTGAAGAAGGGTCTTCAAAAGTAGAAGATTCATGCTATGACAAGTGTCATGGGTGCGAACCACTTGGTTGTTGTTATTCAGAAGATTGGGAAACTTATTTTGGTTTTCTTGTGCTGATTATAATTTGCATTATTTTGCTATTTATACTCCTTTCCACCAAAAAACTGGAGGAGATTAATAAACTTTTAGGAGGCAAATAACTACATGTCACTTTGGAAAAGTTTTTCTATTTTGTATTATCATGCTACTCCCTTCTCAAAAAAATTCCTAACCAATTCATCTTGCGTTATAGTTCTCAGTAAAGCCTTAAGCTGTTCTACCTCAATATCTTCTTTGAAGTTCTTTGTTACTATCTTTTCAAAGAGATTGCCTGTAACATAATCAGTAGCTTCTTCAAGTGGCTTATCTTTGAGTTCTTCTTTCAATTCTTGAATAAAGTCATTGGTCTCTGTTTGTAGCACAGAATGCGTCTGTAACAAACTTTGAAGTGACTGTTTACATTCCTTGACCACATCATCTTGAGACAAGACTGACTGCACCTTGAGCCCCTGTCCAAACTGCTCTAAGCAATATTCTTGCCAGTGATAAAAAGGCCATTTAAGTGCTGCAGCGAGTTGTTCATCTTGGTTTAGTTCAGGGAATTGCTCTACAAGAAGCCTTACAACTTCTGTAGAAGACGTTATGGTTGTATCTTGAGTCTGTAACATGCCCATGGAATGGGATAAAGCATCAACTTCTTCCTTTGCCCAGTTGAAGAGCTGGGTAACCGACTTAGTTATCTTGGGAAGATGTGACCGCCTGAACATAGCTATTTTGCATCGTTCTTGCCAAGAAAGACTAGGTGGAGCTCTTTTGGATAGAGTATCCAAAAAGCGACAGAAGACTAGAGCAGCCCTTGAGCTCGATTTTGTAAAAAAAGAGCATACTCTTCTGATTTGTGCCTTAGACACGGATAAAAAGCGACCTATAGGGCCCAATGGGCGAATCTTCATAAGAGATATCTCTTCTGCTTTTTGCTCAAGACTCTCATATAAATTTATAATGTTTTTTAGTAAATATTTCAGCTACAAGCTGAGTAGCTTATTTTTTCTGTCTTTTGCTTTATTCACTTGCCTACCTAAGGCTTTGAGCTTCTTGTTTTCAGTCCAAATGATTATTTGTAATCCACTTTAGAAGAAGTCGTGTCCTTAAGCACATAAGAATCCACTTTTATTGAGTTGACTTCATAAGATATAGACTGAAACTTAACTTTAAGTTATCGGTATGGATTCTGTATCATTTGCTTATAGCTCTCGAACTAGACATAGGCCCAGGAGCAATTCTAGAGATAGAGATAGATGGTTAGAAGAGGAACAAAGCACTGTTCTAAGAGTACGTTGTGTTGGGCGAGGTCGCCAGGAGGCTCGTAGAGAGGCTCCTAACCCGATAGTAGGGTCACGTAGAAGTACCCGTCTTCTGAGAAGAGTGCCTCAAAGTTCCCTTCCGTCTTGCTCTGAAACTTGTTTACTCTTTACTTTGATCATTCTGTTATTCGTAATCATTTTCCTTCTAATTTGGATTATCAGTCAGCAGGCACCTGTATTGAAGGAGATAGGGGATCTTCTAGGGCAATTAGCAGATAAGCTTAATCAAAACGAAGTACCATAGCTTATGGATCCCTTAGATAGAAGGTCAAGTTGGCAGCGCTTTCGGGAGCAGTTTATTTCGAATTTTAGAGGCTTTCGAAGAGCTTTATCACCTATAAGGATAGTGAACTACTTAGCTTTTTCCGACATGGCGTCACGCAGAAGACGTAATCTCAGCCCCTTGAGTCGTTATCTGGTCATATGTTTATTTTTGCTCTTAAGTATTGTCATTATTCTTCTGGCCTTTTTATTCGAAGAGCAACTCTTCTGTTTTTTAGAAATTAGAGATTCTCTGAAAGAACTGAAAGACGCTCTCGATCGTTCTTGAAAAGAACATATCTTTTCGGTTTCTTGATCGAACCTTCTGAAGGTATGAATACCAGACTAGAAAGTATCTTTTTTATACTTTCCGTACCCTCATGAGCTTGTTCTTTCTTTTGCAGGTTTGTCTAGGTCGGAAGATTATAGGGTAGATTCTGTGAGAAAGTAGAATAGGCAGATTGCTTTTTAGATATTTGGATAATCGTGTAGGGTTCAGGTGATTTTTTCCAATAGGAACATTTATGGATTCTTTGACGTTTGTTGTAAGATCTGGGTCCGGAACAGGGCCCAGCAGCAATAGAGGGCCTATTACAAGCTCAGGCAGTGTAATTTTCTTCCTGTTCTCTGGAGTATTGGTGTCTTGTATGTGCACTACATTTTCTTTTATTTCTTGCTTTATTAATCATTTTAATGAGTGAAGGAATTATTTCTCGCAGTGGGCTGTTTGCTGGTCTTTGGAGTCATAGGCTTGAGGTGTTTCCAGAAATTATGCTTGCTTCTGAAGATTAATCAGTAGCAAGTAGTTCATTTGTTGTTGTATTAGTTTTCAACTAGCTAATGACGCCTTAGATATTATTACCTCTTGGGTTGACAAGTACAAAGGCCAAGAAACAGGCCGTGACAGAAAGAGTAAACATAACAACTGCCAGAGCAGCTGTCGGATCTTGATGTATGAAGATAGCTGGCCAGTATAAGAGTCCCAGAATAATGATGGAGACGAAGAGAAGCATACAACCGAGAGTCGATAGAAGGTAGTGTGTTTGTCCACGCAACCTTGTCAAGGTTATACCCGATCCAACCAAAGCAGAAAAACAAGATACAATACAGGCCATAACCATGAAGAAGATAGTGGGGGGAGGTGGTCTAAGGACAGCATATGTCCCTTCTAGGGCTTGAATAGCGGGTGCAAAGGCATTAACAAGAAGCGAAAAAATGAGGAGGCAGAATCCGACAATCAGAAGAATGACTTCTGTCTGTCGTGTTCTTACACTTGGATTTGATGTACTGTTCCTATGTGAACCTGGAGGCTCGCCTCCACCTGGAGAAGTGCTTGTTACGGACATAACGGACTCGGGAGCGGGGGACACACGACGTCCTAAGGACGGGAACCCCCCTATTATTACATTTTGAGGGCACCTACCGGTGGGATTCTACACAATTCGTGTTTTTTGGCAGCTTCTAGTTAGTGGTTCATTTTGCTTGGAGAAGACCTGTCTGGCTCTGCAGCGACCGTTAGAATGTGGATCAGGAAGATAAAAGCCGATTGAGAGTCTCTCTAAGTAGAGAGAGTAAGTAGGTAGAAATCAGCCAACATTAAGGGGGGTCTTTGTCGTATCAAATGTCTCATGATCAGAAAGAGGCTGCTAGTAAGAGCAGGCCTCTTTCTGAAAGCTATGACATCTCCCTTCTGTCTTTAAGTGCTGAGAGGTTTGTTTGCTAGATCTATACGGCGTCCTCCTCTTCTCCGCTCGAGGTGTCACCGCCCCCTCCATCTGGTGGAATATCTCCAAGAGGTCTTTCTCCACCTCCATTTCCGCCTAGAAAACTCATCCAGTTTATTTGGTCACCCCCTGGTCGAGGCTGAGGTTCTGGTGAAGCGAGAAGGGCCCAAATGAGCACGCCTACCAGTAGAAAAACAGAGAGGAAGGCCAATATTACTGAAGACATCGCTTGTGGGTCTGATGGCACTATTGTAAA
>NZ_QQBG01000025.1 GCF_003339615.1 Candidatus Similichlamydia laticola | reverse complement strand
TGGTAAACTGTAACACAACACAGATTCGGATCGAAATCATGGAAGGGAAACGCCTAGCAAAGCACCTTGCAGAAAGAGGGATCGCCTCCCGTCGAGCAAGTGAACAATTGATTTTAGATGGCCAAGTCATCGTAAACGGAGAAATTGAAACCTCTCTTTCTCGAAAGGTTGGGGAAGAAGATATCGTTTTACTGCAGGGAAAGCCATTGCCCAAAAGACCATGCCCCACTTACTTGGCTTTTCACAAGCCCAGAGGATATGAATGTTCTAGGAAAAGTGTAGGGAAAAGTGTTTTTTCTCTTTTACCCCCGCATTATGCCACTCTCTTTTACGTAGGCAGATTAGACAAAGAATCTTCAGGATTGCTCTTCTTTTCGAATGATGGAGAGTTTTGTCATCACCTTGCACATCCTTCCTTCGGAGTCAAAAAGCACTACTTGATCAAAACACATCGGGATGTAACCGCAAAAGACTTAGGAATCTTGGATCAGGGAACAGAAATTGAAGGGAAGCACCGTCGCCCTCTTTCCGTTCGAAAAATTCGAAGAAATACCATCAGGATAGTCGTTGCAGAAGGAAAGAAACATGAAGTCAGGCTATTTGCCGAAGCAGCCCGGCTAATTGTCCATGAATTAATTCGTATTCAAATCGGAAATTATCAATTGGGCCATTTACCGCCGGGTAAGTGGAAACATACTTCTCCAGAAGAGATTGTCTCACAATAAATAAGGAAATAGCTCATGGAAATCTATCCCATTGTGTTAGCCGGTACAATTTTTGCCTCAGTAGGATGGTTTATCTTTTCCTACAATCGATTAGCAGAATACAAAGCAAGGGCTCACAACCATTGGCACCAAATCAATGTACAGCTTCAAAGGCGTTACGACTTGATTCCCAATCTAGTAGAAACAGCCCGCACGACAATGAATTTTGAGAAGTCAACTTTGGAGAGTGTAGTCCAAGCCCGTAATATGGCTGCTCGAACTCTTCAGGGAATAAAAGGCAATCTAACAGCAGAAAAAATGGAAGCTCTCTTCCAAGCTGATCAGCTTTTGACGAGTAACATGCACAAATTTCTTGCCGTTGTAGAGCAGTATCCTAATCTTCGCTCTGTTGAAAACATGCGCTGCTTACATGAGGAGCTTGTATCTACGGAAAATCGTATTGCCTTTGCCCGTCAAGCTTATAACGATGCTGTCACACGGTATAATGAGAGCCAAATGCGTATTCCTACCAAATGGATTGCCAGTTGTACTGAACACGCACCAATGGAATTTTATCCTATCTCTTCAGAAGAAGTTAAAAACTCCTTCCGGTAGAGCGCAACAATGGCATTGTTGAGGCAACCGGTTCGAACCCGGTACGCTCCAGATCTATTCCTTTCATCCTTCTTCCGAAAGCTCACTCTTCGGCCTCAAGAAAAGGACGAAGACGCCTCGAACGTGAAGGGTGTCGAAGTTTGCGAAGGGCCTTAGCTTCGATCTGACGAATTCTTTCTCGCGTCACATTGAAGCGCATGCCCACCTCTTCAAGTGTCTTGGCTCGTCCATCCTTCAATCCAAAACGATCTGAAAGAACTTCCCTTTCTCTTTCCGAAAGGGTACTCAGTACGTCTTTAACTTCATCACGCAAGATAGACTGGCCTGTGATGTCAGGAGGGGATTCTGCAGAGGTGTCTTCCAAAAAATCGCCAAATTGACTCTCTCCCCCATCTCCTACTTCCGCTTGAAGCGAGATAGGGTGCTGGGCAATCTTGTAAATCTCTCGAACGCGCTCAGGAGTGATCTGCAACTCGCCTGCAATTTCTTCTGGAGTAGGTTCTCGCCCCATCTCCATCATCAATTTTTTAGCAGCTCTTAAAAGACGATTGATCGTCTCGATCATGTGAACGGGAATACGAATGGTTCTTGCCTGATCAGCAATAGCACGTGTCACAGCTTGACGAATCCACCAAGTGGCATAAGTCGAAAACTTATAACCACGACGGTACTCAAATTTTTCGACAGCTTTCATCAAGCCCATGTTGCCTTCTTGAATCAAATCCAAAAAGGAGAGACCCCGATTGGTGTACTTCTTTGCAATAGAAATGACCAATCTCAAGTTCGACTCGACCATCTCACGTTTTGCTTCGTGACTCTTGTCAATCCATCTTTGCGAAATTCGAACGTCTTTCTTGAACTCTTCCAGAGAACGCCCTGCAGCTAATTCACGCTTAGCCAGCTTTCTCTTAGCCGCATGGTACTTGATCGCCACAAAACGGTTTTTACTCGCCCTTTCTTCAAGAGAATTGGCTTCTTTTTCAAGTTCAAGAAAGCGATCATAGGCCCCCATGACGACTTCACCAAAGTCTTGGATCACATCGTGACGAAAACAGAACCGCCTCAAGAAGGCTTGTGTACGAATACGACACCTTTGCAGCTCTTTTTCGTTTTCTGGATTTTCTTGGACACGTGAGCCACAAGGCGAAGCCATAAGGCGCTCAAGGGTCTCATCTTCTTTCTGAAGAAAAGCACATAGCTTCGGCAACATGACAAGGTAATGGGCCTTATCCACGATCTCCTTCTCTGCTACAAGCTTGTCGAATCGATCCTTGCCAGCGATCAGGTATTGACCAATTGAAACGGCTTCTTTCGCAGCATAACGAAACCGCATGATAATCTGCTCAATCTGGACCTGAGCCTTCTCGATCCTCTTGGAGATTTCGACTTCCTCCTCTCGCGACAAGAGAGGGACAGAGCCCATTTCTTTCAGATAAGTGCGGACAGGATCGTCGTGAGAACCTTCTCCCCTTTTCGAAAGAGTTTCTAATTCGCGAATCTCTTTCTTTCGTTCAATCTGCCTCTCGACCTCGACCTGATTCAGAATCTGGATATCATTGCCGTGCAGATAGATCAGAACCTGATCTAATGCATCAGGCGAGTCAAACCCTGCTGGAAGAACCTCATTAATTTCCTCGTAGGTGATATGACCCTGTTCTTTGGCAAGGGAAACAAGCTCATCGATCTTCGCTTGCTGATGAGGATCAAAGGAGGCACTAGCCATAGACAACCGGCGTAATGAAGAGCAAGAAATGACCAGACGTCAAGGCAGAGAAGCTAGACGCTTGGCCAGAAAAGGGCGACCTGAGAGAATGGTGTACTTGCGCTGGTAGCTTAATCGGATGGAGCACCCGGCTACGAACCGGGAGGTTGGAGGTTCGAATCCTCTCCGGCGCGCATTCTTTCACTTGGAACCGTAAAGGGCCCTATCTGCTAATTGATCTTCCAGCTCTAGGAGTCTGTTGTATTTACACGTCCGCTCGCTTCGACAAGTTGCCCCAGTCTTGATCTGACTGGCGCCGATATGGACAGTAAAGTCGGCTAAGAAATCGTCTTCTGTATCGCCTGAACGGTGAGAGGGTATGCAGATATAGTTGGCTTTTTTGGCTAGGTCGATCACATCTAGCGTTTCTGTGACTGTTCCCACCTGGTTCAGCTTGATAAGGATGGCATTAGCGGCACCTTCCTTCATTCCTTTATGCAACTCGGAAACTTGTGTGACAAAAAGATCGTCTCCTACAAGTTGGCACCGACTTCCGACTTCTTCTGTCAACTTTTGCCAGCCCATCCAATCTGATTCGGCCAAACCATCTTCAATAGAGTCTAACTCTGGAAACTCTTCCAAAAGTTCTTTCAAATAGGCGATCTGCTCATCTGTAGAGCGACTTCCTCGCTTTGAATCGGTCATCGACTTGTAATAAACTCCTTTTTCCTCATTGAAAAATTCATTAGCAGCACAGTCAAGAGCCAGTCTAATGTCTTGCCCCGGCTCAAAACCGGCTGCAGTGATCGCTTCACGTAAACTTTCTAGAGCCGCTCGATCTCCATCCAGCCGAGGTGCAAAACCTCCTTCGTCCCCTACGCTTGTGGAGAACCCCTTTGCTTTCAAAAGTTTTTTCAAGGTTTGATAAACTTCCACACCCCATCGGAGCCCTTCTCGAAAGGAAGGGGCGCCAACAGGCCTAATCATAAATTCTTGAAAAGTAAGACCACTGTCAGCATGCACCCCCCCATTAATCAAGTTCATCATAGGGCAAGGCAACCGAACAGGGGTAGAAGGAGAAGAAGTCCAAATACCACGCTTGGCTAAAGCAAGCTTGAAGACCGCAATAGAGACCCCCAAAATAGCATTGGCACCCACATTTTCTTTTTTATGGGATGAGTCTAAATCTAACAGAGTTTGATCGACTGTTCTCTGGTCAAAAATAGAAAGACCTACCAAAGCAGGACCTAGAATTGTCCTGACATTTTTAACAGCTTTCAATACGCCTTTACCTAAAAAGCGCTTAGAGTCTTGATCACGAAGCTCACAAGCTTCTTTACTCCCTGTGGAAGCGCCTGATGGAACCCGAGCAACGGCTCGTTGTCCATTGATCGTTTCAACAGCAACTTGAAGAGTAGGAAAGCCACGTGAGTCGAGGATCTCAATGGCATGAACACGAGAAATACTAGTCATAGTGACCCTTTAACTTACTCACGTGAATATGATCAAACCGCTTTCTTCTAAGCTACTCCTTTTGAGTACCATTCCCAATAAGGATAAACAGGCAAATCAGTGAGCAGCAAGGCTCCACTGTCTTGCACAAGAAAAGCATCTTCTAAACGCACTCCAAAACGTCCTGGAAAGTAAATACCGGGCTCAATCGTAACACAAGAATCAACGGGCAAGGGCTTCTCTCCATGAAACCGTGGAAGTTCATGCACTAATGCTCCAAGACCATGACCCAAGGAGTGAACATAATATTCACCATAGCCACTGTCTGTAATGATTTTACGGGCTACTTTTTCGAAAGTTTCAGCTGAAGGCCGACTTTTGAAAAGAGCTGTGGCTTCTCTTTTGGCTTTTGCCACTATTTTCCAAACTTTTAGAAATTCAGAATCCGCCGGCTCACCAAAAGCAAAGGTTCTTGTTAAATCAGAACAAAAGCCATCCAGCTTCACTCCAAAATCTATAAGAACGACATCTCCCATACGGAGCCGCCTCTTCCCAGGGAGATTATGTGGGGCACTTGCATTCTCTCCGAAAAGAACCATCACATCGAAAGAAGGTCTTGAAGAAGGCTGTTGCTGCAGCCAAAAAGTGGACATATGAGCGACAATTTCTTCCTCAGTGATACCTGGTTTTAAGAAACGAACAGCATAATTAAATCCCGAACAAGCAAGATCTGCGGCTCGACGCAACTTGCACATTTCGTCTGTAGTTTTCTGAATGCGAAACGTATCACAAAAGGTGCTATCTCCCTCAAAGCAAACTGAAGAACCAGAAAAGAGACTTTTCCAACTTTCTACTTCCAAGTAAGAAACTCTTGGGTCGAAGCCAATACGAATGGGACAAGACGCCTGCCGTAAAACCCACTCTCTGAGCTCTTCTTTCGTTGACAAAGTCCTTTGAGGAAGATCCAATACTGCAGTGGGATAGCTCATCTTATTCGCGACTCCTCTCCACTCTTTTTTAGAAAACCAAAAGGCATCATGCAGGGCGTAATGTCCACGAAGAAAGTCAACAACTTCTTTCTGACTAACAACGAAGACATCGTAGACACTCTCTCGAACAAAAGACAGAAAACGCTCTAAAGAAGACATAGACCTCTATAAATTAACAGCGAAAAAAACGGTGAGGAGACCAGCCCACACAACAAGTTGACATCTCCTCACCCTCTTTCATACAGAGCAGAACTTTCTCCACGATACACTGCATAACATAAGTCGTCAGGCGAATTCCCTTGCTAAGACGAAGTTGCAAAAGTAAAAACTGATGAGAGAGATGATCTGAAGAAGGATTCTTTGCAAGATCTTCTATAAAACATTTGCTCTCCTCACGGCTCCAAGAAGCCGGAATTTCATGAATAGAAAATTGTACTGGCCCAGAACGCATAAAGGAAAACCCAAGCGGGGCTAGACTATGTAAAATGCCTTCCATTAATTCGATAGAACAAGGAGAAACTGATTGTTCAATTGGAATAGTCAGAAACTGAGATAGACGTTCCTTAATCCCTCTCCCTTTTTGAGATAGGAGAAAGAGCGCATGCAAACAGTCGATTAAAGCCCACTCCTCTCCTGAGGCAAATGCGGGATAAGCCTCTCGGCAAACAGCTGCATCTAAAAGGACATAAGTACGCAAAGGGGCGACAAAAGCACGAGACCAATCCAAGATTGGATGATACTCTTCTTTTTGTAGAGGCATGTCACCCTGGCAGGGGGGAAGGGATTTTTCTATCTCGGGAAAGGACCATACAGGAAGAGTCTCCTGAAGTGGCCTCGAAGGCTCTATCCAAACTCGATCTTCTGCTTTTCCAATATTGCTTTCCCCAATAGAAAATTTATGAACAACGGAATCACGAACAAACAATCGAATAGCTTGCTCATCTTGAAAACGCACCTCTCGCTTTCTAGGATGAACATTCACATCTACTAGATGACCAGCCATTTCTAAAAAAAGAAGGCAACCGGGGACACGTCCCTTTGGGAGGAGATGTTCATACGCATCAGCAAGGGCCCGACTCAATAAAGAGCTGACAATGGATCGTTTATTAAGAAAAAAATATTGCGAAGTTCTATAAGGGAAAGAATGTTCTGGACGAGTGACAATTCCAAAAAGTTTTCCTACCGAATGGTGGGCCTCAAGAGGCACCAAGGCCTTTGAAAAATCATAACCTAAAAGCATCGACACGCGGTCAAGATAATACGTCATTTCTTGAAAAGAAGAAGGGGGCAAATCAAAGAGAAGTTCTCCGTCTTTCTCTAAAAGAAAGTGTACTTCAGGATGAGCTAGAGCCAACTCAGAAAAAACACGCAAAATCATGGTATTTGTTCTTCTGATCGACTTTTGAAAACGCTTCCTAGCAGGAACGTTATAAAACAAATTCTTAATAGAAAATGTTGTTCCTTGAGAACGAGAAGCAGATGAGCTAGAAACAAGCCTTCCTCCTTCTACCTCAATCTTTGAGGTTTCTATCCCGTTACAAGACGTTAACTCGAGCTGAGAAACAGCTGCTATAGCAGCTAAAGCCTCTCCTCTGAAACCAAAACTTTGTAAAGTATCTAGATCTTCTACGCAATTGAGTTTCGATGTGGCATGCCTTTGTAAACAGATCTCAGATTCCTCTTTTGACAAACCCGACCCATTGTCTAGAACCCGAATGAGATCAAACCCGCCTCCGTAAATTTCTAAATGAATGGATTGGGCTCCTGCATCCAAACTGTTCTCAATGAGTTCCTTCACGACACAAGCTGGTGACTCCACAACCTCTCCTGCAGCAATACAAGTCGCCACTTCTTTCTTTAAAATCTTAATTTTCACTGAATGAACAACCCTCCTCTGAAAGAAATCAAAATAAAACCATAACGCAAAACAAGTAGAATGCTTCTTAGAAAAGACAGAACCTTGCTTGAGATGAAAGCTTGCTCTTTTTAAAGATAAAAAATAAAATACCCTGTTTTGATTACTACAAAAATCTTTAGAATCCGCTCACTAGCTGACCGTACACGACTAACTTTGACGCATCGATACAGAATACTGAGTCATACATATGGGCATTTCTCCTCTTTCCTCCTCGCCTCCTCCCTCTCCTAAAAATGAAAAAAAACCAACCCAAACTCCAAGTGATGGCACGGTAATATGGCTGATTAAACCACCACGACAGCGACCACCAATCCCTTCTTTATGGATGCCTTCTTCCTCAGAAGCATGCTCATCTAGCACAGGGGAACAACTTCCGAGTCCTCAGACCCATATTCCAGAGAATTTTTATAGCCCTAGAAGAAAAAAAACGAAAAAATGCTGCAAAGGCACTTGGTGCCGAATCGTCGGCTGCATGATCCTTTTCCTTCTCGTTGTCCTTTTTTTTATGCTTGTTATGGGCAACGATCACCCTGATCTAGTAGAAGGAAATAGCACAAGCAACAACACAACTCATTCCAACACCACCTCCCCCTAAAGATAATAGCCTAGAATGCTGGGTAGAAGATCTATCCTTTGTTATTCTGTCATATGGTGTTGATGCTACGCCATTTGACCTACACAGACCTACGGCAGGTTATGGATTCTGTCTTTAAACTCCAAAGAGAAGAGATAGAGCAAGAACTCTTTCAGTTAGCTCTGAGAATTGTAAAACGGCTACATCAAGAAAGGCACGTGACGTACATGGCTGGAGGCTGTGTGCGTGACTGGATTCTAGGGCGTGTTCCTCACGACATCGACTTAGCAACATCAGCCTCAGCTCAGTTTCTCTGTTCCCTTTTTAAGAAGACCGTGCGCACGGGCATGCAATTTGAGTCTATTCGAATTATCGAGGAAGGCCAATCCGTCGAAGTGTCTTCTTTTAGGCAAGACGGTCCTTATCAAGACGGAAGAAGGCCTTTGTCTATTCGTCCTGCTTCAGCTCAAGAAGATGCTCAGAGACGGGATTTCACGATCAATGGACTCTTTTATTGTCCTTTAACTCATACACTCTTTGACTATGTTGGGGGTTATGACGATCTGGCTAAAAAAATAATCCGTACAATCGGAGATCCGTATGAAAGATTCAAAGAGGACAAACTGAGGTTAATACGCGCGATTCGCTTTGCCAGCAAACTAGAGTGCCAAGTAGAACCAGCGACTTACCAAGCCATTAAGGATCTTGCTCCCGAGATTGACTCTATTTCGAAAGAAAGAATCTATGATGAACTCACTAAAATTTGCGCAGATATCCACGCTCAAGAAGCCTTTTCATTACTCTCGGATACTCAACTCTTAGGAGAGATTTTCAAGGGCCTTTACACTCCCCCCCTTCTCTTTGACCTAGGAGAGGTACGAGGACCTTTTGCTCTCTGGGCTATTTGCCTGTTTATCCTCAGCCAAGGGACATTCCGGATAGAGAGGAAAATAAAAGAAGCATTGGAACAAAAGCTATCCTTCTCCAAAAGAGAGAAACAAGCTCTTTCCTTTGGAGTGGAATTTGGAGAAACCTTACAGAGGGACCCTGCTTTTTCAAACTTACCTATCTGGTGTCGCTTACTTGCTTCTCCCTTCTATGACGAGCTTCATCCTCTTCTTAAAGAAGAGGACCAAAACCATTTAACCCAAATCACCCTCTCTAGGCTTAAACTGATTCAAGTTCTTAGGAGGCAAAAACACCTTCTCTCTGGAACAGCTCTTCAAAAAAGAGGCATCACAGGCCCTTTATGTGGCAAGCTCCTAGAAAAAGCCACTGATCTTGCTATTTGGCATAACTATCTGGAAGAGGAGGAGATTCTCAATCTCTTGTACAAAAACGGCTCTCAAGACAGAACGATCTGCTAGAAAGAGGAGATTTTTCTCAAAGACATAAAAATGTTATTATAGGAGGTATCCCCTCCTCTCCTCTTCTTACTTAAGTCTATTTCCTTCGTTTAGCTGTCTCATGATACCTTCCCGATTCCTTCCATCGGTTCCGCTCCGCTCTCCTTTAAAAACACTATTCTCTAACGGACGGGAAGCTACTTGCCTATTGGCTCCTCTTCCCCTTGCTATTTGGATCATTGATAAACTGGCACAAGAGGTGCAAATGTGTTTTGCACTTTATAGTAAGCGCTCTCCTCTTTTAGATCGCTTTGTTAACTGGTGCAGAAAGCACAAAGAAGCAGTTGATCGCTGGGCCCTCTTAGGATTAAGTGGCTATCTTTTTAAATTGTCTGGAGAGCTTCTATTGCCCTTCGCATGGTACCGATCTGCCTTTGGACTTTTAACAGCTTTTGCAGCCTTTCTCTCCTTCCTCTATTGCCTTTTCTACAATGAATTGGATGACCCATATGACATGGCTAAATATGCCGACTACGAGGAGCAACTACGCTTGGGAGAACAAGTTCACCTGCCTTCCCTGGGGCTACCCCTTTGGGGAGGATGGGATTTGCCCTTGATGTCCTTTGATAAACCGGATTGGCGCACCAAACCTTTCTTAAGCGAAGACTTCCTTAGTGCGTGCGCCCATGCCCAATCTTTGCAAAGTCTCTTGACCCCAGAAAGTCGTCTTAAGTTGATGAGACAGACTGTTGCAGATTTCTTTGCACAACGACCACAAGAGGAGAGGCAGAGAAGAGGAAACAGTTTAGAAGATGCAATTGAAGAGTTGGCTATAAGTGATCCCCAAGGAGAATGGGGGGGCCCAGCAAACGAAGAATTTGAGCGGCTTACTCCAAGAGAACAGCACAGGCTAACAGAAAACATTCTTACCCGCTCCCAAACAGGAGCCAGCTTGCGCTACTTGCGTTGGCCAAGGGTACAACATTCTGAAAGACTCCATCCTCATGTACTGTGCGAAGCACAAAATCAAGTCATGATGGAAATAGAATCTTTTACGCCTGAAGTCTTGCTTTTCGAGCTTAGTCCAGGGAAGAGGCATGCCGAGTCTCTTCACACCCACCCAATATCTACCGTAGTGGAAACACATGGACAACCCCAAGCCACTTTAACAGCTCCGACCGAAGCCTCCCCACCACCTGATCGTTCAAGGCGTCGCAAACAACCTGCTGTTCTTGCCGGAGAAGACCTCGAAGAATTGGAAAAGATTGAAAGCGTTCCTCTGCCAGAAGAGGATGCTCATCCAAAACCTAGCCAAGAAGAACAACAGGATGACGTTGGATGCACCATCACATGACAACTAATACACTCTCCTTAGCTTTCTTTTGCTAAGATATTCGCTTCACACAACACACCGTACAGACCCCTATGACTCCATCACGACACCTTGCAAGAAGACTGTCTGCCTCGCGGGCATTAGCTCAGAAATCTGTTACAGAAGAAACCCCTGCACAATCTACAGATCCCAAAACAGCCCAGAAAAGACTTGAACAAGCTGCACCTGGAGGTCCTGGAGAGATCTCTGCACAAGTAACTGAAGCAGAACTATTTCAAAACCTGGAGCAAGAGCATCAAACGACTCTTGACGAGCTTGCAAAAGAGAACCAACAGATGCTCGCCGGACTACAAAACAGCCATTTAGGCCTTTTGGACCGAATTCGAGCAAGTAAACCCTCCCTTGCCTCTCACTTACATCAACAGCATCAAGACTCGATGAGACAAATTCAAGAGCAACATATCGAAGGAATGAAGAGAATGAAGCAAGCACACGCAGCGTTCCTTAGCACGCTACAAGAAAAGAGCAGCTCAGCAAGCGAAATCTAAACTAGATACCTTCTTCCGTCCATTTTGAAAGCCTCCTTTGGGGGCTTTTTTATTTGCCTAAAAAGAGACCTTCCTCGACTCTGGACCCGGATTCGTTCGCTTAAAACAACATGACAGGCTCATTCCACACAAGAGTAGCCAAGACACATGACAAAGAAGACCTATGGCAACGCCTCCTGGCTCCAGTAGTAGCACACCTTACCATACCCCACCTAATTCTTCCCCTTTCTCGACGCCTCTAGGCTCACCTATGGTGACCAGAAGGGGTTCTTGTAATCCATCTCCGATCGAAACAGTTGTGGCTCTTGCCAATGCCTCTTGGAGCAGCCTGCCTATTCCTGTTCCATTTCCATCTGAGGACCCGTCTCAAGAGGAAGATCAAGGGGCCATGCGGATAACTCGAGGCGTAGTACTGGCACGACTAGAACCTACAAGACCGCAAAGGAGACAATGTAACAGAGTTTTTGCACAAGTGTGTCAGTTTATGACCTGTCTCTTTATCATCGTCCTTCTCATCCTTGTTCTTATGACACTAGGATGCATCTTGACTCATAACTGTGCAGACAACTCTGCTAACAGTAATACAAGTGCCACATCAGCTAATCATGTAGGCATTCCTTGTGTCTTGCAAGTCTTCTACGTTGTCATGCTCTGGATGACTGGATTGCTTATGGCAGGCAATCTTGGCTTGTTTTACACAGTAGGAAGCAGACGACAACGAAATTGGATGAGAGGATCGTGGTGTATTATCTTTGTCGTATGCTTTAGCCTGCTGGCTATTCTCATAAAAGCATGCGAATTGGGCATTCCATGCTCCAAAGATTTACTTGCACTCTATCTTTGGATAATGATGGGTTTTCTGTTCTATACGATAGCTTTATCTCGAGAAAGGATGCTCCTTCCGGAAGAATCTCAACATGGACAAGAAGAGACTGAAAACGGGTCCGAACTTGGACAAATGTTTCTGGAGGAAAACCCCGAATGATGTCCTTGGAAGGCTTCAGCAAGTGTTTTTATTTGCTTTAAAAAAGAGCTTTTCCGAACCTTCTTTGGAAGCTAATCTGATTCAGATTGCTAACACGACTACATCAGATACGATATATCTTACAGAGACAATTTATGACGTCACCTCCTCATAACACTCTATCTCAGACGCCTCCTCCCTCCCCAGGAGGATCATCCAGTGCATCAGGAACATCCAGTAGTTCTAGCTCAGTGATAACAGTTGTCGAAGCGGTAGGCCATGTCGCTTCTGGCCTTGGAGGGCCTCCTCCACGTGGACCTCGAGGGGGTCCAGAAACAATGAGCCCTCGACAACAGTTTCCCGGAATGATCCTAACAAGCTCAAGGATAGAGGCAAGTCGAAGACGAAGAAGACTAAGAATAACGCGTATGTGCACGTACATATGTATAGCTATCAGCTTTTTTTTACTCTTAACAGCAGCCCTAGTCATCATGAGAATGTGTCTTTTGGAGAGCTGTCCTGTCGGGACGACTACTGAGGTTTGCTTGCTCCAAAAGGTCTTCGTTATGCTCTGTTTCCTAGCTGGGGTATTGACAACTGCTGGTATTGCCTCTTCAACAACAATAAGCACAACGCGTATGAGATCACTTGAAAAATGTCTTTGGTATTTCCTTCTCATTGCGTGCTGTACACTGCTAATGATTCCTATACTATCATTTGTAGATCATTCGGCATGTGCCGTTAGCACATTTGTTTGCTGGATTATTCTTTTTACTGGGGTAGTTCTCTATGGTCTACTCTTGTGTCAAAGGTCGAATACAGGTGGTAACAACAGCCAAGCCATTGAGATGGAAGAGCTTGACTAGATTTGACTACGATGCATACCTAACAGGGGATAAAACAGTAAAAATACATCTCTTTAGGCGATTTAGGCATGGTGATAATCATCAATCCAAAGTAAATCCATGACAACACCTCCTCATTCCAGCCAAAGCACCCCTCGCAGCACACCTAGCTCTTCTCCACAAGGATCACCCGGTATACTAAGAAGAGGAGTTGGAAACCCCCCGCCAATAGAAGCGATCGTAACTGTTGTGCAATCTGGTCTTGGACGTCAACCTCCTTCTCCTGTGTTACTTCGAGCAAGAACACCCTGGACAGAAGAAAGTCCGGTAATGAGTCGTCGAATAACATTAACGAGCGCTGGCATTGAAGAAGAACGGCAGAGAGGCAGTAGAGGTACACTGAGAAATATGTGTATATACCTAGGCCTTGCCTTTTTTATTATCCTGATGATCACTCTGACCATCTCGGTAGCCTGTCTTGCCAGGAACTGTCTTTCTACAATTGAAACAAGCACAAGCAGTCTTTGCATACTCCAGACATTCTTCGTTATCGTATCTTTCTTTGCTGGCGTATTGACGACAATCGGCGTTGTGGCTTTAGAAACAGCGGGAGAACAGGCAAGAGTCACGATTTGTATGAGGATCGTATGGATTGTACTTGTCTTTGTTTGTTTCTCTTTGATCATCATCCTGGGCATGTCATTTAGCGAACACTCTCCGTGTTCCGTCAGCCTCCTCATGTCCTATATCATTCTCCTTATCTACTTGGTTTTTTGTGGCTTACTTCTTTTTCAAGGGACGACATTACAACGATCCTCCTCTTACGAATTGGACATGCCTTTAAGGGAAGAAGACTCAGATCCAAGCCAAGACATGAATGGAAATGATAACCTTGGCTTCGAAGAGCTTGATTAAGTCTTACCTAAAACGATTTCGAAAACCACCTGAACAACAAAATTGGTAATGCAATACGCTATGACAACGTCTTCAAGCTCTAGCTACAGCACTCCTTATCGTACTCCTGACACCTCTCCTTTCTTGACTCCTCTAGGAGAATCCCCAATCTTAGAAAGAAGAACTAGCAATGGACATTCTCCACAGCCTTTAGAAGCAATTATAACTGTTGCAGGACCTAACCTTTTAGAACATCGTCCTTCCACCGCTAGCCCTCGAAGAGGGCCTTCAAACGGAGAATTATCCCAGAACAGGTTCCTGAGTGCCATTCGTATATCTCAATGGAGAAGTGAGACGGAAAGACAAAGAAACACAAGACAAAGGGCGCGTCTTTCCTGTTTATTCCAGTGTATAGCCTTCTTTTTCCTTCTCGTTCTAATGTTCTCTCTAACTATCGCTA
The DNA here is from genome assembly GCF_003339615.1 of Candidatus Similichlamydia laticola. GTDB lineage: Bacteria > Chlamydiota > Chlamydiia > Chlamydiales > Parilichlamydiaceae > Similichlamydia > Similichlamydia laticola. The sequence goes on along the minus strand of NZ_QQBG01000025.1, from coordinate 3,572 downwards.
TAGTCTGCCTTTGGAAAAACTGTTTTTTTACAAGTTCTCTTTGTCCCTTACAAACACTCTTCATTGCAGCTTGTTTTGTCATAGGCATATTAACAGTATTCGGAACCACTGTTGCCTCAGAAACAAGAACTCGAACAAGACAAAATCCTTGGATCATCTGTTTGTGGGCTTTTCTCTTTGTCGTATGTTGTGGACTAGTAAGTATCCCGATCATGTCATACACAGAAGACTCTCCGTGTGCTAACTATTTTCTTTTGTCCTACGCTTCTCTACTGATCGGTTTATGCATGTATGCAATACCTTTACTTCAAAGTAGAAGACGACGGAGAGCACTCTCCATTGAACTAGAATACTACTCAGAAGAGCTAGAATAAGGCACAGAACGCTAACACACCAAGTAGCGTAGAGAAATCCATGACCATACTCTCTGGCTCCGATTTGCTATATCGAGAGAACGAATGAGCTTAAGAGCTTCATTGAAATGTGCTGTATGTTCACTCATTCCTATGCTTTGCTGTGCACTAGTACTTGCTGTCATAGCTATCAATGATAGCGTTTCCTGAACTGCTCAGCTTCTTGTATGTTATATTTTGCTTGGAATCGGATTGCTTCTTTATATCAGATTTCTATCTCTAAGAGTGGGTCGAGTAAGGATGTTAGAAAATATAGAACAAGAGTCAAATCCACATGAAAGTGGAAACAATCATCCAGCCTTTGAAAGGAAGGCACTTTCCTGACAAGGATAGAAAAAAGCTCTTCCCTTGTGGCTGTAGGCAATAGTTCAAGAGCCAGTTAGAATCACAATTCAGCCGTTTTCCTCCATCAAAGATTAGACGAGATCTTTACAGATCTCTTAAACCAAAGTAAAATTTACAACTGTTTTGCCCTATATAGACTATTCTGAAGCATAAAATCGATTGCTCCTAAATCGACCAAACTTACTAACTGGAACAGTGCCAGGGAAGGAAAATCCAAAAAGGAAAGTTAATGACAACACCACCTGGCTCTAATCATAACACATCTCGTTCCTCCCCATCAGGATCACCTAGCATGCCAAGAAGAGGATTGGATAGTCCTCCTCCCGCAGATGTGGTTGTAACCTTTTTTGCCTCTGGAAGCGCACAAACATCTTCTCCTCAACCACTACCCCCACAAGGAGGTTCCGATGAAGAACACACTGTACGACTACTCTCCCGTGGAACAGTTCTAACAAATGCCCACATAGAAGAACAACGAACAAGAAGATTAACAGTTGCGTGTGTAGCAATATGCCTAATATGTGGCTTGTTTGTTGCATTAATCATTGTACTAATACTTGCAACGGTGTGTCTTGTAAGGACTTTCCAAAGTGGAACACTTTCTATACCCTACTGCATAGGACAAGCAGCCTTTCTATTAATCTGCTTTGTAACTGGGTTGTTGATAGCTATCAGTGCTATTCGCCTAGCTCGGACAGAGGGTCAAGCCGAGCTAACCACTTCGATAAGACGACTTCTGACAGCTATCACTTCTATGTGCTTTGTCCTGTTAGTTCTTCTTTTAGGAGCATGTATAGAACGCATTGATTGTATTTTCTATTTCGTGATGTGTTATATCTTGGTCCTTTTGGAATTCCTTGCCTACATCGTGCTTTTGATGGAAAGAATAGGAATAACCGTCGATGGGTTGAGCAACTTTTAGCAGAATAAGCTTTAAATCTGCTTAAAAAGCCTTTCTGTCTATTTAAATAGATCTCATTCAAACAAGACATTCATGTCACAAAAAAACTTATGAAGACGCCACCTGGTTCTAATCGTAGCACGCCTCTTTCCTCCCCGCCAGGATCACCTAGCACATCAAGAAGAGGATTGGGCAGTACTCAACCAAATATGGTTGCAACCATTATCACTCATGGGGGAGGACAACCACCAGAAAACCCCGACACAGAACCCATTGTGCGCCTTTCCCGTGGAACGGTTTTAACGAGCTCAGAAATAGAAACGAACCGAGGAATAAGATTAACATCTAGGCATATCTTTCTATGTATAACTTGTTTCTTTTTTATTGCCTTAGTCATCGCATTGATATTTGCAGTAGTGTGCCTTGCCCAGTCGTGTCATTCTGGAGAAATTTCTAGGTCTTACTGCATAGCAGAAGCCGTTTTCGTTTTTATTTGCTCTATGACTGGGCTATTCATAGCCGCCATCGCCATTCATTTAGCTCTAAGGGTTGGCCAAGTAAGACGAACTGCCTCATTAAGATGTGGAATAAGACTCATTGCCTTTATCTGCATTGTTGTTCTGTTAGCACTTCTCTTAGGAGCCTGTGTCGAGAATTCCCAATGTTTTATCCAATTTGCTGTGTGCTACATTCTGCTTCTACTGGAGATGATCTCTTTCATTATGCTCTTACTCGAAAGAATAGGAATAGCTCCTTCCGAAGTATTGGAGGATCTCTTAGAAAGACATGACTCAGGATCGGAATCCGGTGGGATTGATAATCCAGTATTTTTCGAAATCGATCTTGATTAAGATTGCCTTTAAGATCTCTAATTCGAATTGCCAAGTAGTTCTCTGTCTAATTTAGGATAAGTGCGAGGAAAGAATTGGTACAACGAATTTCATACGAATGATTCAAAATGTGAATTTCTTTGTACGGACTAGATTGCAATCTCGTTTTTCGAGGTTTAACAGGGATGTCCTTATGTTCTTCGTTTTTATAGCTTTATTTAGTATTCAGCTAATCGGTGCTGCTATTTCTTTATGGTTCCCTGCTTCTTCAAATTCAAGAGACCATTCACTTGTTTGGAGATCGTCTTTGTTCGGCTGGAACGTCTTGTCTTTAGGGCATGCTATGCTTTTTCTTTTTTTCCTAGGTATCTTCTTGGCTTTTTCTACTTCCTTGCAGAGAAGTCAATTCTTGAGATCTTGTGTTCCTTCTTTTATCTTGATGACAAGTCTACTGCTCTGTCTTGGCAACATTATTGCGATTTTTGTAATTCAAGGATCTGGCGAATGGATTCGTTTATTTCTGGTTTTTTTCTATGTTGCCTTTACCATCTTCTGGTGTCTAACCACTTCCCGAGAGCAGAGAGAGGCAACGCCTGTTGAAACGTCTAATTCGAGTAATATGAGAGCTATAAGCCTTCTCTTAAGCTTACCTGCCTATGGAAGTAGGGAAAGCATACGAGGGTCTCCTCCCCCTTATCAGAGCGCAGAAGACTGGCTCACCCAAGAGGGCGTTAACTCTGAAAATGCCACAACATCACCTCTTTTTCAGTTGGTCCCGCCTCCTTCTTATGAGGCCTGGTCAGGAGAAGAGGAAACAATAAATCTCTCTCGGGCCTCTCCTCCTCCTACTTATTCCCTTTTATGGGAAACTTCCCTTTAGCCAAAGAGACTTAATCTTCGCTTTGAGAGGACAGGATATTGTCGAGGGCTCTGGCTAATTGCGTATGGCTTAGGTCACTGAGCATTTGTCTTCTCGTAGGAGCCGTTACTCTAGAAAGGAAGGGAACAAGGCTAGGGTTTGGTATAGCCCATAGTTCTAGCCTCAACCGGTTTTGTTCGAGGAAGGTATTTTGATAAGAAGAG
>NZ_QQBG01000024.1 GCF_003339615.1 Candidatus Similichlamydia laticola | reverse complement strand
AAGAGTCCGCCTATTTTGTGTACTTGGTTTGTCTAAATCTTTTTGTTAGGCTCTGGATTGACTTGACGGAGGTACTTCCATGGATGTAGAGCATGAACGAGTTGAGCCCCTTTTCGATCTTGCCCAAGACGAACAGATGTTTTGGAGATCGTATCGTGGAAAGATTGCGCTTTCTGTTGTTGGGTTTTGTGGACTCTTCTGTCTTGCTCTAACTATTGGCTTTCTTAATGAACGCCAGGTTAACGCCAGGGTTGATGCTCATTTTCAGGCTCGTCGTGCTGTTGACTTGTGGGATCTTGAGGTCAAGAAGAGAGACTCTGTTATCCGTGTTGCAGAGAGAAGTGTCCCTGAATGGGGTTTTGATTCTCCTTTGGTCCGAGGGGCGTATTTACAGAGAAAGATTGCAGCTGCAGCTCCGGTAGAGGCCATTGAACCCTTCTCTTTAGAAAAATTTCCTGCTCTTAGGGATTTTCAAGAGATTACACGCTTGGCTTTGAAAGGTGAATGGAGGGAGGCCTTTATCTCAGGGGATCTCTTCCTCAAGACATATCATAGAGAGTCGCTTCTACAGAGAGGGGAGCAGCGCGATTTCAGTATGGTTGACTTGTCCTTGGACGAAGTGTTGGTTCCAATTCAGTATCTTCGCCAAGTCGCTTTTGCCAGAGAGATGAAGGATCTAAAAGCTGAAAGAAAAGCGATAGAAGATGTGGCGCGAGCTTGTTCTTATGAGGACGTCACCAAATTTTTAGACGAAGAGCATCCCCTTAATAAGGTTCACGTGATGTTTGAATATTGCTTTAGTACGCTTGCTCAGGGCTCGGTTTCTTTGCGAACCTATTTCTCGGAACGTTTACATTTGATTCAAGAAGCAACGAGATAAGTGACGTGTTAAGACTGAGTTCATGTCGTGCTATTCCCCCGAAATCTGTTACCTCTACCGCAATAGGATGACCTATGGACGCCGGCCTTATCATTGTCGAATCACCTACCAAGATCAAAACGCTTAAAAAAATCTTGGGGAAGAGTTACCGTTTCGCCTCTTCCATGGGACATATTAGGGATCTCCCAGCTAAATCTCTTGGAATTGATCTAGAGGATGATTTCTCACCCCAATTCCTCATCTTGGAAGAGAAAAAAGCGACAGTCAAATCTTTACAGCAAGAAGCTAAGTCAGCCTCTGTCGTCTACCTTTGTCCGGATCCTGACCGAGAGGGAGAAGCGATAGCATGGCATTTAAGGGAGATTCTACCTAAGCAGGTTAAAACTCTGAGGGTGACTTTTCGTTCCATTACGGCTCAAGAGGTTCAGGAAGCGATGCAATCTCCAAGAGAGATTGATCTCCATCTTGTTCATGCACAACACGCCAGGAGGATCTTGGATCGCCTCGTTGGTTATATGATTTCCCCTTTTCTTTTTCGTCGACTTCAAAGGGGACGTGTTTCTGAACATTCTGGGGCTCTTTCCGCAGGTCGTGTCCAGTCTGTAGCACTCAAGTTTGTGGTAGATCGGGAAAAAGAGATTGAGACGTTTGTTCCAGAGGAATATTGGCAGGTAAAGGGGCTCTTTTCTGATCAAGAAGGGAAGAGTTTTTGGGCAGATCTCCATACGTTTTCCGGAGTCCGTATCTTGCGTTCTCCGTCAGAAAAGGTGAAGGGAGGTCGCCTTCTCCGAAAGGAGAAAGAGGCACAAGACGTTTTAGACCAATTGAAAGAAGAAACATTTATTCTTTCCTCCATAGAGAAGAAAGAGAGGCTGCGTCACCCCGTTCCCCCTTTTATCACTTCTTCTCTGCAGCAGGAGGCAAGTCGCTACTTCTCTTTTTCTTCTGCAAGAACAATGTCTGTCGCTCAATCTCTTTACGAAGGTGTTGAGGTAGGGACGCACGGGTTTGAGGGACTGATTACTTATATGCGTACAGACTCCGTACGAGCCGCTCCCGAATCAATCGCAGCTGTGCGTCGCTATGTCTTGGAGCGTTTTGGAAAAGAGTTTATTCCTTCTACGCCTCGTGCCTACTCTTCTAAAAAAAGTGCGCAAGACTCTCACGAGTGTATTCGACCAACTCGAATCGATTGGTCTCCCGATTTTTTACGCCCTTATCTCTCTCTTGAACAATTTAAGTTGTATGAGTTGATTTGGAAGCGTTTTGTAGCCTCTCAAATGTCTTCTGCCTTGTATGAGGTTTTACAAATCGAGATTGTTTCGTCTTGTTCTTCTTTTCGTGCTGTGGGATCAAGGTGTATTTTTCTCGGGTTTTTGACTCTTTATGAAGAGAAAAAAGATGACGAAGAGCATGAAAAAGAGGTGACGTTACCCAAGCTTCAGGTCGGGCAGTCCTTGAGTGGACAGTTTCAGCAAGATCCTTTTGCTACAAAGCCAAAACCTAGATTTACAGAGGCTTCTCTTATCAAAGAATTGGAAAAGTCGGGACTTGGACGCCCTTCTACTTACGCCGCTATCATGAACAAAATTCAAAGCAAAGCCTACACCCATAAGGAAAAAGGAAGGTTGAAACCAACCGATTTAGGCCGTGTTGTTGTAAATGTTCTAGAGGTCAATTTTCCTATGATTATGGATGCCGCTTTCACTGTGCGTATGGAAGATGCTTTGGAAGAGATATCGGAATGCAAGAAAGAGTGGAAAAGCCTCTTGAGAGAGTTTTGGTCAGGTTTCCATCCTGTTTTACAGAAGGCAGAGAAAGAGTTTATTATTCCTAAGAGTAGTCTCAATCGATCTTGTCCAGAATGCAAGGATGGGGAGCTGCAAAAAATTTGGTCGAAGAATCGTTTTTTCATTGGCTGTTCACGTTATCCAGATTGTAACTACACTTCGGCTTTGGGCTTGGTTGATCTGGATCGATCTCGGTTTGATCCCAATTTTGATTGGAATCAAACTTGTCCTCTCTGCAGTCAAGCTATGATTTTAAGAGAGGGCCGCTTTGGCCTCTTTTTAGGCTGTAGTGATTTTCCCAATTGTAGAGGTTCTGTCAGGATTGAAGAGAAGATAGAAGGAGCTGAAAACATGGATTCTGTGGCTTGTCCAGCTTGTGGTTGTTCAGGTCAGCTCGTTCAAAAACGGTCGCGCTTTGGCTCTTCTTTCTACGGATGTAATCTTTATCCCCAATGTGATGTAATTGGGAAGAGTATGGAGCTTATCCTATCTAAGTTTGCTGATCGTCCTCAGACTGCTGTTGTTCAGAAGGAAAAAACGAGCCGGAAGGGGAAAAAGACCTCCTCCAAAAAAACCAAACAAAAGTCGACACGGACATCAAAGGCAACCAAGAAGGAGCCCCTTGCTTTGGAGCCGAGGCTGGCTGCTTTGCTTGGCCCTGAACCTATTTTCTCTTCCCAGGAACTGTTGAAAAGCTTCTGGGGCTACGTGCGTTCCAAGAATTTGCAAGATCCTTCTGATCGCCGTGTCATTCTTCCTGGACGAGATGCCGAATTGGTTGTCCTCTTGGGAGACGCTCCTTTACCCATGACACGTGTCCTCTCCGCTTTACAGAGTCTTATTTTGCGGAAGAAGTAACCCGTTCGTTTACTTTTTTATTCACACAACTCAATACTGGACTCAGAATAATTTCATCCTTTGGCTGTTATGTCTCAACAAGCACGACCTACTGTTTTGACCGGAGATCGTCCAACTGGGCCGTTGCATTTGGGTCATTATGTTGGTTCTATTCGGGAAAGAGTTGCCTTACAAGAAACGGCTGATTGTTTTTTCATCGTTGCCGACTTACATGCTAGAACAACGGCTTTTACTCGGGACAGTTTAATGGCTTCCTCAGATCATATTCTCGATTTGGTCGCTGGTTATCTAGCTTGTGGGATTGATCCTAATCGATCTGTGATCTACTTGCAATCTGGGTGCTCTGCCATTTTTGAAATAAACTTTGTCTTTCAACTTCTCACTTCTGCTCATCGTGTTATGGGGTTGCCTTCGATTAAGGAAATGGCCGCAAATGCAAGGCTAGAGGACGAAAAGATTTCAGTCGGTCTTTTGAGTTATCCTGTTTTGCAGGCAGCAGATATCTTGATGAGTCAGGCGACTCTTGTTCCTGTAGGAAAGGACAACGTGGCCCATGTAGAGATTGCTCGAGATATTGCACGACGATTTAATCAGTTGTACGGGTTTCTTTTTCCTCTACCTCAAGAGCATTTAAGCCGTAATACGGCTCTTATAGGGACGGACGGAAAGGGTAAGATGAGTAAGTCGGCTGGCAATGCCATCTTTCTCTCGGACGATGAGGAGACAATTCGCAGAAAAGTCTTTAGTATGTATACCGACCCCAACAGGATACGGTCTGATACTCCTGGTCGTGTAGAGGGCAATCCTGTTTTCATTTACCACGACTTATTCAATGCAAATCAGGAAGAGGTCGAAGAGTTCAAAGTTAGATATAGAGAAGGGCGAATTGGGGATGTAGAAGTGAAAAAGAGTTTGGCTTGTTGCATAAACTGCTTTCTCTCTCCTATCCGGGAAAAATACCATGCCTATAGGAAGGACACTCCTATGCTGTATTCGATCTTAAAGGAGGGGACGGAAAAGATGCGCGCCCGGTCGGAACAGATCGTCCAAAAGATGCGTTCCTATATGGGTCTTTCGTCTTTCAAGTCACGCATGGATGAAGGATGAAACCGTTTGAACTCGTATCAGATTTTGTTCCTTCTGGTGATCAGCCCAAAGCCATTTCTGCTTTAGCTCAGGGCATAGAGAAAGGCAGGCGATCTCAGGTGCTTTTAGGTGTGACTGGATCTGGTAAGACCTTTACGATTGCAAACGTGATTCAAAACGTTCAAAAGCCAACTCTAGTCTTAGTCCATAACAAGACTCTTGCAGCTCAGTTGTACGATGAGTTTTGTTATTTTTTTCCACGTAACGCTGTTGAATATTTTGTTTCTTATTATGACTATTATCAGCCCGAGGCGTACGTTGCTCGAAACGATACCTATATTGAGAAAAGCCTTTCTATTAATGATCAGGTCGACCAGTTAAGATTAAGGACGACGAAGTCTCTTTTAGAAAGGCGTGATGTTATTGTTGTAGCTTCTGTCTCGTGTATTTACGGATTGGGGGTTCCTCAGCACTTCGTGGACATGCGTCGGAAGTTGTGTGTCGGTGATGCAGTGGAACGCGAACAGATCTTAAATTGGTTTGTTCAGATGCAATATGAGAGAAAGGAGGGTTTAGGACGAGGTAGTTTTCGTGTGAAAGGCGATACAATAGACATCGTTCCTGCCTATGAACAAGACAAGGCGATTCGGATTCGACTGTTTGGGAATGAAATTGAATCCCTCTTCCTCATAGATCCGGTAACGGGAGCTTTGCAAGAATCTTTGTCTACGATCACTCTTTACCCTGCTTCTCACTATGTGAGTTCCCTAAACGTCCGAGAGAGTGCCGTCCATTCCATCAGAGGAGAGTTAGAAAGAGCTGAGAGAGATTTTTTGGATCGTGGGTTTCCTTTGCATGGGGAAAGGTTACGTCAAAGGACATGCTGTGATATCGAGATGATTCTACAGTTAGGCTATTGCAAAGGCGTTGAGAATTATAGCCGTCATTTTGATGGAAGAGCCCCTGGAGATCCTCCTTCTTGTCTTGTTGATTATTTCCCCTCGGACTTTCTTTTGGTTGTTGATGAATCTCATCAGACGATTCCTCAAGTTAGGGCGATGTATCATGGTGATCGTTCTAGAAAGGAGACCCTTGTTTCGTATGGGTTTCGGCTGCCCTCGGCTTTTGATAACCGTCCTCTTCGTTTTGAGGAGTTTTATCAAAAGATTAATCAAGTGATTTACGTCTCTGCCACGCCGGGTGAATGGGAGCTACAAGAGACAGGTGGAGAAATGGTGGAGCAAATTATTCGGCCAACAGGTCTGATCGATCCAGTCGTCGAGGTGAGGCCCGCTGTTCACCAGGTCGATGATGTGATTGCTGAAGTCAAAAAAGAAGTGCGTTTGGGACGACGTGTTCTTGTCACCACTCTCACCAAAAAATTGTCTGAAGAATTAGCGGCCTTCTTTCGTTCGATTGGGATCAAGTCGGAATACATGCATGCTGATATTGGAACGTTGGACCGGGTTCATCTCCTTTCCAAATTAAGGAAAGGAGGTTGTGATGTCTTAGTGGGTGTCAATCTGTTGAGGGAGGGGTTAGATTTACCAGAAGTTGGCCTGGTTGCTGTTCTTGATGCTGATCGAGAAGGCTTTTTACGTAGTTCGACTTCTCTGGTCCAGATTTCAGGGAGGGCCGCTCGTAATGTAGATGGACGAGTCATCATGTATGCGAATGAGATGACACCTTCAATTCAGAGAACGTTAGCAGAAACTTCTCGAAGGCGCACACTTCAAATGGAGTACAATAATAAGCATGGGATCTCTCCCAAGACAACCTCTCGTCAAGAGGGGAAGCTTGGAAGCCTTTTCCGGTTTCTTCCTCCAGAAGATTTAGAGGCAAAAAAGGAGAGAGTAACTGACTTAGCAGAGGCGCGTAAGCTGATTAAGGCTTATGAGAGAGCCATGAAGAAAGCCTCTAAACAAAAACAATATGAAGAGGCTGCACGTTACAGAGATTTATTGCGCTTCTATCAAAAAATAGAAATGCGTCTAGTTGAGGATGGAGAAGAGCTTTCTCCTGATCCCCCCTTTAATTAAGCCAAAAAATGCCAGCCAAGATGGTCATCGCAAAGGAGATCCAAACTTGGTAGGGAAGGAGAAGGTAGGCCGTCAGACGATCGACTTTCCATAGCAGCTTGATGGTATAGGCGTTTGCGACCCAAAGGATCACCATATCGAATAGGGAAAGGGCAATCTGGTTGAATCCAAAGAAAAGCGTAGACCAGATGAGGTTGGCTACCAACTGAATTAAAAAGACTTTTTGAATGTGATATCGCTTCTTAGAGCGTGGCAGAAAGAAGAAAATGCGAAAGCCTGCCAGGCCAATCATGCAGTACAGAACTGTCCAGACAGGAGAAAAAACGGATTCAGGTGGTGTCCAGAAAGGTTTTTTCAAGGTTTCATACCAAAACAGCTCAAGAGGTTCCCCTTGAGACTGGATCAATGTTTTTAAAGGTCCAAAAGAGGAACGAAATGGTACCTTCATTTTGGATGACCTCCCTTTTCTGTTGGAATTTATATTCTCTAAACGACTAGATAACCCTTGTAGTGTAAGGAGACGGCTTGGGGCTTTTCATGTCGGATGAAGAAATACCTATCAGACTCGCCAAGAGGATGCGAGACTATTTGCTCTTTCAAATCGGAAAGACGGTGGGTGATGCTTCAGACTTTGACCTGTACCGTGCCTTTTGTTACGCTTTCAGAGAGCTCCTTCTCGTTCATTGGCTAGCAACCTGGAAGAGCTACAAGAAGGCAAGAGTCCGAGTCAACTATTATTTTTCTATGGAATATCTCCCTGGGAGGATTGGGGTTTCCAACGTGGTCAACTTACATGGTCAGGGGTTGTGTGAAAAAACATTGCAACATCTCGGCTTGGAGCCTAAAAATCTTCTCGACTATGAACCTGACCCCGCTCTTGGCAATGGGGGATTAGGGCGTCTAGCTTCTTGTTTTCTTGAGTCTCTCTCGACGCAAATGTATCCTGCCATGGGGTATGGGCTTCGTTATCAGTATGGTTTGTTTGAGCAAGCTATCGAAAATGGGATCCAAGTGGAGAGGCCCGATTGTTGGCTTCTTCACGAGAATCCTTGGGAGTTTAGGCGAGATCTTCGAGCTCAAAAAGTGGTTTTTGGTGGGTTTTGGAACCAGACGAATGAGTTTGTAGATTACGAAGAGATTCGGGCCCTCCCGTACGACTTTCCTATTTTGGGCTATTCGGAGTCAAAACTGCACAATGTCAATACGATTCGTCTCTGGTCAACAAAGGAGAGTCCGAGCAACTTTCGTATTCAACAGTTCAATGCAGGATCCCTTGAACACGCTTCCGAAAATACAGCGTTGACCGATGTGCTTTATCCAAATGACCAACATATGTTTGGTAAACTCTTTCGTATTAAGCAGGAGTTTTTGCTTGTCTCTGCTTCTCTCCAAGATATCTTTTCACGTTTCAAAAACACTTGTGGAGAAGATTGGTCACGCTTTGCCGATATGGTTTCTGTCCATATCAATGACACACATGCTGCTCTTGTGATTCCTGAGATGATTCGTCTTCTTCAGGAGGAGGCAAGGATCGATTTTTATCAAGCTCTGGATATCGTGGTTCATTGTACGGGTTATACTAATCATACGCTCCTCAGTGAAGCTCTTGAAAAATGGGACCAAACTTTAATTCACAAACTTCTTCCTAGACAGTACCGTATTATTGAACTCTTGAATCATGAGCTTTGTAAACAAGTGCGTGAAAAGTTTCCCCAAGATGAGGAAAAAGTTCAGCGCCTCTCTATGTTTCAGTATGGTCAAGTCAAAATGGCTCATTTGGCCATCTTTGGCTCCCATCGCGTTAATGGAGTAGCCAAACTCCATTCAGAACTGATTCAGAAGGAACTATTTAAGGATTTTGTCGATCTCTATCCGGAACGCTTTTGTTCCATCACTAATGGCATCACACAACGTCGCTGGCTACGCTTTGCCAATCCCCATTTAGCTGATTTGATCTGTAAAAAGATCGGAGGAAGTTGGCTTTACAACTCTCTAGACCTGGAAAAGCTCACACAATATGCGGATGATCCTGTTTTTCAGGATGAATTCCTCAAGATCAAGAAGCTTTATAAGCAAAATTTATTGCCGGAAGCTGATCCTCATGCTCTTTTTGATGTACAAGTCAAACGTATTCATGAGTACAAGAGGCAACTCCTCAATCTCTTGCATTTGATTGGTCTCTACTTAGAAGTCACTCGAAATGGTGTTAAAGATCGCCTGAAAAGGGTAGCGATCTTTGCAGGAAAAGCCGCCTCTTCCTACAAGTTAGCCAAAAACATTATCAATTTGATCTGTGCTGTATCACGCAAGGTCAATGCAGATTTAGCTGCAAAAGATTTTCTATCGATTCATTTCTTGCCTAATTACGGTGTGAAGCTTGCTGAGAAGATTATTCCTGCAGCAGACCTTTCAGAGCAGATCTCTCTAGCAGGAATGGAGGCCTCTGGTACAGGCAACATGAAATTGGCCTTAAATGGAGCCTTGACCATAGGCACAGAAGATGGTGCCAATATTGAGATGCGAGTAGCCGTAGGGGATGAGTTTTGGCCGTTCCGTTTTGGTCAAACTTCAGAAGAAGTAAAGCGGCTACGTTCAAGTGGTGTCTATTCTCCGAGAAACCTTTTAGTTGATTCCCCTCAGCTGGGCAATATTTTGAGTACTTTGATCGATGGAACCTTCGCTTCTAACCAGGCTGAAACGATTGCCTTTCGTGAGATTTATGCTAGTCTTTTGGAGGGATCTGATCCAGATCGTTATCTCGTCTTGGCTGACTTTGAGTCTTACTACCAGACTCAAAAGAAAGTGGAGGAATTATTTCGTAAGCCAAGAGAATGGGCTAGATTTGCTTTAAAACAGATTGCGGCTATGGGATCCTTCTCGGCAGATATTTCGATCAAAAAGTACGCTCAGTCGATTTGGAGAATTGCTCCTTGTCCTATTGATCCGGTTGTCTTTCAAGAAGTTCAGAAGGAATATTAAAAAGACAAAATGTGCTGAGGTTCAAACTGAAGGTAGTCTGCGGCTGTAAAGATGTAGTCGATACCATTTTTAGTTCCGAAGGGGATGCAGCCTTCTCTCTTCAAATTGTGAAGATGGCCGAAGATCACCTTGCTCACTCCATACTCTTCGAATAATTGAGAGCAAGGATTAGAGGGAAAGAGAGAGGGGTGGAGAGGAGGGTAGTGTGTCACAATAATCTTATATGCTTCGTGAGGCATCTGTCTCAGGATGAGACGTAATCGTTCCATTTCTCTTTGGAAGATCTTTTCATCTTGTTCTGTCCAACTAGAGACAGGTGATCCTTGTCCTGACCACTCAATCCATTCGGAACAAAATGTTGAGGGATGGTCCCATAATCGTGTGCCTCCTATCCACAGGTTCCCCAGCTGGATCGGTTCTGTAAAAAAAGCTCGAATCGAAGGGGGCAAAAAAGCTTCCATTTTCTTCCGAGAAGACCACCAAGGATCATGGTTGCCTTTCAGAATAATCTTTTCTCCAGGCAAAGCATCAATCCAATGTAGATCCTTTAAGGCATCTTCCCACTTCATCGCCCAAGAAAGATCTCCCCCCAAAAGGACAGTATCCTTTGCGGAGATGCATCTTTTCCAATGGAAAGCAATCCTCTCCTGATAGTCTGACCAATCCGGACCAAAGAGAGACATGTCCTTCTCTGGACAGGCAAGGGCCAAATGTAGGTCTGAAAGAGCCCAAAGATTTCTAGAAAACAAAATGATCCGGAATGTTAGCTTGTTGCGGCAAAATGATTATACCATTCCTGACTTCAAATAAATCGTGATTTAAGTGTTGGATCTGGTCTAAGTTTTCCAGCCGAACGTGATTGCCAATTGTTGTGTCTTGGTCGACTAAAACATGACGCAGAGAGGAATATGTACCGATACGAGTACCCCTAGCACGCTCTGAACCTCCCATTAGGAAGACTTCGTCAAGCTGGCAACCCTTTCCAATACGACAATGAGGTCCAATCAGGGAGAGGTTGATTGAAGAGTCTTCAATCCAACAACCATCGCAGATTAAGGCTTTATTGAGAGTCACCTTTCCCAGCATGGTAGGAGCAATGTGTGCTTTTGTTTGACTGAGGAGTTTTGGACGATATCCTGTTCCAGCCGCTATAGAAAGGTGATATTCAAAGTAGTCCAATGGGGTTCCCACATCTTTCCAAAAACCATTAAAGGGGTAAGCCCAAACCGTTCGGCTCTGAATAGCAGAGGGAAGAATGTGCATGCCAAAATCTATTCGAAGGTCTTCTTCTAAAAGATCAAAGAGAAACTGCTTCTTGAAAAGGTAGATGCCCATGTTAGCATGGAAGGGCTTCTCAGCATCGGGTTGCCTGAAAGCATTTAAGAGGTCAGGATGGTTTGGCTTTTCCGTGAAGTGAGTGATGATCCATTCAGGAGAGAGCTGCATCACACCCATCCTCTTCGCATCTTGTTCAGATACAGGAATCGTGCAGATCACGAGGTCAGCTTCTCTTTCTTCGGCGAACTGAATCACATCCAAAAAATTCAAACTGTAAATCTGATCACTCGATAATATCAAAAGGTATTCAACCTCTAACTCTTCAAGATAGATACGGCTCTTGCGTACAGCTTCAGCAGTGCCGAGAAAGAAGGATCTCTCTTTTTCTCCTTTGATAAACTTAATATGATGAATTTCTTGGGGATAGTGACGGGAAACACATTGATAAAGAGAATGGGACAAATACTGAGTTATGATGAAAAGCTGCTCAATTCCGGCGAGGAGGGCGTTACTGATCGCCACATCGATCAAGGTGTAGCGTCCCATGAGGGGAAGAGCTGGCTTACAACGATGTTCCGTCAGCGGGCGTAGGCGAACACCTTCTCCACCGCTTAGGATAACTGCCGCAACTTTGGACATTTACACTCTCCGACTTAAGAGGCAAGGGAGTACAGAAGAAACGGGCCAGCTTCACACGAGCTGTGGAAAATGGAGCTTGAAGGACGTATGTCATACTCAAATGCCTGAAGAGGGATTCGAACCCTCCACCTGTGCGTTACGAATGCACTGCTCTGCCAAATGAGCTATTCAGGCAAGAATCAAAAACGGAGGGAGAGATCTTTAACTGCGTTCCTCAAAAGCAAAGCCCTACCCTGTTCTAGCGTTTGATTTGTTTTATGACTAGCCAACATGTGAGCTTTGCGTACTGAAAAAATCAGTGCGTTCAGCTCTCTTTGGGAGATGCCTTCTATCCATCCCATGTTCAACCCCAATTTGAAAATGCCGATGGCCTCTAAAGCCTCTTGAGTTGTCAGATGAAGGGCGTGTTGCACAAGACCCAAAGTTCGGGCAATCTTGTCACAAAGGTTCAGATTGCCTTCAGCTGCTGCTGTCTTATGTGTGCTCATTTCCATAACGATCAGGTGGTTGACTGCTGCCTCTAGTTGAGCTAGGATTTGTTCTTCAGATACTCCTAAGGCGCATCTGTTTTCTAGGACAATGATGCCACCTACGAGCATGCGACAGGTCATTCCTTTAAACGGTTTCGCTTTTAAAATTTGCCCTAGCTGTTGACTCAACACAATACCAGGAAGAATCAGAAAAGCTTGAGCTAGAAGACCCGTCCCGCAGACTCGAGGGTCAGATGACATAAAACCAAACTCGTTTGAAAAGGAAAAAACAAGGGTCTTTCCCATCTGACTTTCTAAGGCTAAAAGGCGAGACAAACCTTCTTGTAGGCTGTGACCCGTATGGGCAACCTTGAGAAGGAAGTGGTCGTATAGATTGACCAGAAGAAGGACAGATAGATCAGGATCAAAAAGGAAAGCTTCTCCCCAATGAGCTTGGTGGATGCTTTCGGTAAGGAGGAAATTTTCGATTAGAAAGTCTTTTTCCCAAGGACGGGCTCGATTGGCCTCTAAACAGCGCAATCCACCGAGCGTCTTATCATCCCTTAAAGAACGCTCAATCAAATGCATGACCTGCACTTTTTCAGCTAGAGGCAGTTTACTAGGAAAGAGAAAAGGATGGATATTTCTTCGTAGACTGAGCACCGAAGCCAGCCAAAATCTTTGATCGTTCATCTTCCAAAGAGGGGTAGGAAGACAAAGAGAGCTCGCATCTAACATGCTTGTCCTTCAATTCCTAAAATCCCTCGAATCTGATCACGAATTCTAGCAGCTTCCTCGTAGTCCTCTACATCCAAAACTGCCTTGAGCTTCTCATTGAGAACGGACAACTGGTGACAAAGAGAATGGGGCATCACCTCGTTTCCTGGAGCTCTTCCGACATGCATATGTTTCCCATCAAGAAGATCACTTGCAACCAAAAAATCTGAGAAAACGGAGTAACACCCAGAACAGCCAAGAGGGGCTCCCTGCTTGACAGCATCGACGAAAGTCCCACATGTCGCACAACGAATAGCAGCCTGCTGGCTGGATCCAGCCACTCGCCTCAGACTCCATGTCTTAGCAAGTCGGGGACAATGACAACAAAGCAGAGTTTTGGAAAGAAAGCCCAGTCCGATCTCAACTAGGAGGACAGAAGGGCTCCGGACACAACCCGAACATTCTAAATGTTTCTCGGCCATTCTCAAACTGCCCCTGTTATCGATCTGCTCAACATATTAGACCCTGATGGACTCGAACCATCGACATCCTCATTAAGAGTGAGGCGCTCTAACCAACTGAGCTAAGGATCCCCAAGTTTCTCTTTACTACGCTTGACCTCAAGGGGATTCGAACCCCTGTTGCCGGACTGAAAACCCGGAGTCCTGGTCCACTAGACGATGAGGCCACATACGTCAAAAAACTTTCTGAAAACATCGTATGGATCCTGATGGGCTCGAACCATCGACCCTCTCATTAAAAGTGAGATGCTCTACCAACTGAGCTAAGGATCCGCTCACGTTTACCGAGATGCTCTCAGTTGACCCTAAGGGGATTCGAACCCCTGTTACCGGACTGAGAACCCGGTGTCCTAGTCCTCTAGACGATAGGGCCATACGCTCTTCCCAGCCAGTCTATACCGAATAAACCATTTCGTACAAACGTCACAATTAGGGATCAGACAACAGACAACTCGCTTTCCTTTTCTTGAAGGAGTCGATCAACCTCTCCACAAAACTTATCTGTTAATTTTTGTACTTCCTTCTCCAAACGATGGACACGATCTTCAGGTAGTTCAGCCGAACGAAGACTTTGATTGGCTTCTTTCCTTAATCCACGAATAGACAGGCGTGCATTTTCTGCTTTTTTCTTACATTGTTTAATCGTTTCCTTTCGTACGCCTTCATCCAAGGTGGGAGCTGTTACATAAACAAGATGTCCTTCCAGGGAGGAGTGGAGACCCATTTCTGCCTTTTCAATAGCCTGAGCAATAGCACTGGCAACACTCGGGTCGAATGGTGTGACACAAAGCTTACGATGATCCAGAATTGTGCAAGAAGCCAGCTCACGTATCCGCATAGACGACCCGTAAGGTGTTTCTACAACCATGTGGTCAAGCAGATTGCCATGTACACGACCTGTTCGAATGGCCAACATCTCTTTCTTGAAGAAAGAGATCACTTGTTCCATCTTCTTTTCTATGGGCTGCAGCTCGCTATGAACCATGATGAGAACCTTTCTTATCATTCGAAATATATGTTCCAAAGTCAGGGTCTCGCAAGGCTCTAATGCAGGCTTTCGGTTCAAGAAGAGAGAAGACCTTAATTGGAATGTTTTCCTGCATACAAAGAGTAAAGGCTGTTAAGTCCATAACACCATATTCCTTGGCGATAGCTTCTTGGAAAGAAATATGTCTTAATAGTCTCGCATCAGTATGGAGAGACGGGTCTTGATTGTAAATGCCTTCCACACGCGTCGCTTTAAGAAGAACTTCTGCTCCGATTTCACATGCAGAAAAGGCAGCGGCCGTGTCTGTCGTGCAAAAAGCCCGACCTGTTCCACCGGCTAATAAAACTACGGCCTTCTTGTTAAAGAAATCAAGAGCCGTTTGGGGGCTATAGGGAATAAAGGAGAGACAGGAACCAATTGCACTTAAAACCTCGGCATTAATACCGATTAAGCGAAAGCTCTGTTGAAGAGCCAGACAATTCATGCAAGTTGCTACCATTCCAATCTGATCTCGAGCGTATCTCGGGAAGCCGTTTACAGACTGGGAGCCTCTCCACAAATTGCCCCCACCTAGAACAACGAAGACGGAATAGCCCGAGTCGACTACTTGAGCAATCAATTGAGCTACTTCTTTACAAATTGTCGGATCAATGCCATTTTCCATTGACCCTTTGAGGAACTCACCGGAAATTTTAATGACGACAGGCCTAACCACTCAAATCCCCCCCATTTGAGCACAACCTATTCACCCAGCAGTCTCCAACAAAAGAAGGAAGCAACAGATATGGAAGCATTGGTCTGTTTCTCCTCTCTCTTTATCCACTCAGAAACGGAAAGTTTCGGTTCACTCATCGATCGCTGATGAAGGAAGCAGACTTGTGCTAGAAAGTCACGGACCTTCCCTTCGGCAATTTTTTCTGCAATAGCTTGTGGTTTCTCTTTCGCCTGGCAAAGGCCAATGTCGCGTTCCTGACGTAAGATGTCCTGAGGGACATCTTTTTCAGAAAGAAACTTAGGGGCAAAAGCAACAACATGCACTGCTAACTCTTTAGCCAGGCGTTCTTGCCCAGAGCAAAGAAGCGCGACCACCCCAACGGCCCGATTCCCAAGGTGGGGATATACTCCATAGCTGTGTCCTGCCTTTTTGGGAAAGAAGAGAACACGTCGTATCTGAATATTTTCACCTGTTTTTTGAACCAAAGATGATCTCTCTCCTTCGATCGAGATAGCAGAAGACTCCGGAAAAGAAAGCTGGGACAGTTCCTCTACAGAAGAGACGCGCCCTTCAAGGGTGACTTGTGCAAGACGGTTGGCGAATTCTGTAAATGTTGCCGTTTTGGCGACGAAATCTGTCTCACAGTTAAGCTCCACGAGGGCCAAACCCGATTCGTTTTCTGCCAAGCCGATGTAACCTTCACCCGTGATCCGGTCACTGCGCTTTGCTGCAGAAAGGGCTCCAGCTTTTCTTAGGACAACAATCGCCTCTTCTAAGTCTCCCTTTGCTTCCAAAAGAGCTTCTTTGCATTTTACTAGGCCGACGCCTGTCTTCTCTCGTAGTTCTTTGACCAAAGAAAAATCCACACTCATTCTGCTACAGCCTCATGCTCTGCTGTTTTTCTGTCTTTGTCTTCTTCAGCTTCATTCGACTCATCCTGAGGAGCCTTGTGTGGGCTCTGGTGCATCTCTTTCTTTTTCTCAATAATCGCTTCAGCGAGCCGCTTGACGACGATACGTACGCTCTTCAGTGCATCATCGTTACATGGGATGATCCATTGAATCAGATCCGGATTGCAGTTTGTATCTGCTAAGGCAAAGACTGGAATCCCTAACTTATTGGCTTCTGTAACAGCTAAGCGCTCCTGATTCGGATCGACAACAACAACAGCACCTGTATAGGGTGGTGTCTCCAAAATTGCATGGAGGAGCTCCTCTTTTGTCA
>NZ_QQBG01000023.1 GCF_003339615.1 Candidatus Similichlamydia laticola | reverse complement strand
TCCTGTTCCAAGCCTTGTCCCTTAATACGTTGACGACGGCATCCCGCTCTGCAGACCCGCAGGCAAGATTTCGGTCTTGGTTTTATAATGATTTGTTGAGCGCCCGATCAGAATCGAACTGACACTTTCAGCTTGGAAGGCTGATGTTCTGCCATTAAACCACAGGCGCAGGGGCATCGTGATTTTAGCACGTTTCTCCTATTAATTTGGACCGCTTTAGAACTCTAATGTGCCAGGAGTTCTCGGGAAAGGGATTGTTTCTCTGATATTGTCTACTCCTGTTACTAGGCGCACTAGGCGTTCAAAGCCTGCTCCAAACCCACTGTGAGGGATAGAGGCAAAGCGTCTCAAATCAAGATACCACCAGTAGGGTTCGATGGAGATTCCTTTTTTTTTCATTTGTTGTTTTAGGACAGGAAGCCTTTCTTCTCGTTGGCTACCTCCAATAACCTCACCAATATAGGGAAAAAGGACGTCCATACTGGCAACGGTTTGTTCGTCTCTATTGAGACGCATGTAGAAGGGTTTCTGCTCTTCTGGAAAGTCGAATAGGATAAGAGGAGCCTTTGCATATTGTTCCGTCAGGAAACGTTCGTGCTCTGTTTGTAGGTCAATACCCCATACAGGAGGGATGGAAAAAGTGGTACGGCTCTGCTTTAGGATATGGATGGCTTCTTTGTAGGAGAGTCGCAAAAAGGGTCTGGCCAGATAATGGCGCAGTTCCTCCAGGAGATGGCCTCTAAATTGCTGCTGACAAAAGAGGAGCTCCTCCATGCAATTTTGGAGACACCACCCTATACAGGTGCGCAGGTAATCTTCGGCACACGTCATTAAGTCAAGAAGTTCTGCAAAAGGAATCTCTGGTTCGACCATCCAAAATTCTGCTAAATGACGCGTTGTATTCGAGTTTTCAGCCCGAAATGTCGGGCCG
Source organism: Candidatus Similichlamydia laticola (assembly GCF_003339615.1). Lineage (GTDB taxonomy): Bacteria > Chlamydiota > Chlamydiia > Chlamydiales > Parilichlamydiaceae > Similichlamydia > Similichlamydia laticola. The sequence continues at coordinate 21,114 of NZ_QQBG01000023.1, read as the reverse complement.
AAAGTATAAACAGGGCCCATACCGCAGGCAAAAGCTTCAGCGTGTAGCTGTCCGGAGACAGTCAGATAAGCCTGCTTACTGAAGAACTCCTCTTCGTCCTTACCTCTCTTGACGTGAAATATGTCACCAGCTCCTTCAGAATCGATAGGCGTGAGAATGGGGGCATGTAAAGAACAGAATCCGCGTTCGGAAAAGAATGTATGTGTCGCTAAAGTGAGAGCGTGTCGGATCCTCATAATAGCCGTTATGCTTCTGGATCGACTTCTCAAATGGGAAATCGTGCGTAGAAATTCAAGCGAGTGTTCTTTTTTTTGAAGGGGAAAAGTCGATGCGGGGCAAGGGGCTACTACCTCAAGATGGTGTACCAGGAGTTCAACAGATTGCTCTTTTCCCGGACTAGATTTGAGTTGTCCAACGACGGAGAGAGCTGTGCCAAGTTCAAGAATCTCTTCCGTAACTCCTTCAGGAATAACCAGCTGTAAGCCGGAAAAACACGACCCGTCGTACAAGAGAACGAAGGTGAGTTTTTTTTGTATTCGAACTGTGCGAATCCAACCTTTAAGCTCAATCGGTTCGCTTTTCAAAGAATCAGGAGAAAACAGGCAATCATGTACCGAGGCGACCGGCCTTTGATTCATGCTGGACCTCCTTAAGACGACGAATTTCTTCTTTCCATACTGCTGGCCCCTCTGGGGTTTCTAGGACCTTTGGCAAGTGAGCTGTTCTTTCTTCTTTCATAAGTTGTTCAAAACAGTTCCACCCTATATGCCCTTTGCCCAAGGAGGCGTGGCGATCTAAGCACGACCCTAGCCCTTTTGCGGAGTCGTTTAAATGTAGAAGGGCAAGATGAGACAATCCAATTTCCCGATCAAAGGCGTCCAACATGTTTTTGAGCCCAAGTGGGGAACGAATGTCTTGCCCGGAAGCAAAGACATGACACGTGTCAAGGCAAACGGAGAGGGGTAGATGAGCCGAAAGACGGCTGATCAGGAACGCAAGCTGTTGAAACGTCTTTCCTACTTGACTGCCCTGACCCGCCATTGATTCCAGGAGAAGGAGAGGTTTAGGAGAAGAGAGGAGTTCGTTTTGAACCGCGAGAAGACCTTCAACAATTTTAAGGAGACAAAACTCGGTTTCTTGCGAGCCGCTGGAACCGGGATGCAGTACAAGGAAGTCAACGCCTAAGGCACGACAACGCACTATTTCATCCTTGAGCGCCAGACGACTCTTGTGCACAACTTCATCTTGTTCCGATCCTAAATTGATCAGATAACTCGCATGGCTAACAGTACAGCCAATCCCACAAGAGCTTTTTGCCTCGTTCCAGCAGGCCAGCTCCTCTTCCGAAAAAGGAGGCCTAGCTTTCCAGGTTCTTTGATTGGAGGTAAAAAACTGAACGGCATCCGCACCGATAGAGTGGGCTTCCCAACAAGCTCGGTGGGCACCACCGGAAGCCGAGCAATGAGCCCCTAACACGTAACCTAACCGTTGTGTGCCAGGAACTCGCACACGGTAGAGATGTTGATCTCAAGAGGAAGTGGGACCTGTTCTGCAAGAGGATAGCTAAGCAACTTCCCACGAAAACTATCTGACTCAAGCTCTAAATATTCAGGCACTTCTCTTCTCTTGTCACTCATGGCATTTTTGACGGTCTCGTTTTGCAGGGAAGGACGGATGGAGATTTCCATTCCAGGTCTAACTTGAAAAGAACGAATATCGACTCTTCTTCCATTTACAAAGACATGTCCGTGGGCTACGGCCTGCTGTGCGGCAAAAGGCGTCGTAACGAATTTTAAACGAAAGACAATCATGTCTAAGCGACATTCGAGCAGACAGAGCAAGTGGTCCGCGACAGATCCACCTTTTCGAGCAGCCAGAGCCCTTGCATGGTCGAAATAGTGCCCGAGATGCTTTTCCGAGACCATCCCGAAAGCGGCTTTAAGCTTCTGCTTTTCTTCCAGCTGAATCCCATAGTCTGACTTCTTTCTGCGTCGAGCTCCATGTTGCCCTGGAGGATTCTGCTTGTGCACCAACGGATTTCGCTGCCTCCCGAAAACATTCGATCCAAATCGCCTGGCGATCTTGTTCTTTGATCCGCGATAACGAGCCATCCCTGCTCCATAATATGTAAAGAAAACAGTTGGGGTATTCTAGCTTGATCTAACAAATTCATAAAGTCGTAATATTGTGCTTCAATAAGAAATGGGATCTTACAGGAGGAAAAGAAGATGACTCTTCCCTCGAAAAAAGCACCTTATGTTGTGGTCTCCTATTACCGTCTGGGAAGGATAGAAGACGTGACAGCAGAGGTAAAATCTCATTTTTTCTTTTTTCAGTCTCTTGACGTTCGATCTAGAGTCTACGTGGCTCTTTCAGGAATTAATGCCCAGCTCTCTATTGCTTGGGAACATTATCCCCTTTTAGAAGAGTGGCTATACCACCACCCTTTTCTGAGAGGATTCCGTTGTAAGGTGCAACCTGCAGATCAACACGTTTTTCCTCGACTCAACGTAAGGGAAAAGAGACAGTTAGTTGCTTTTGACTGCGAGATCGATGTATCTAAAACGGGTACTTATCTTTCTCCTCGAGAATGGAGGGCTTGGCTAGAGAGGGAAGAAAGGCCTTATTTGATTGACGTAAGAAACGACTATGAGTGGGAAGTGGGTCATTTCGAAGGCAGTGTTAAGCCGCATTGTACGAGTTCTAGGGAATTTATAACTTTGGTGGACGGCCTTAAGAAGACAGTTTCTAGTGAAAAAGAGATCATGATGTGCTGTACGGGTGGTATTCGCTGTGAGTTTTTTTCTAGTTTTCTTCTGAATAATGGCTTTAAACGAGTCTACCAACTCGAAGGCGGTATTTTAGAGTATGGTAGGCAGGAAGGGAACGCGCATTGGAAGGGCAAGTTGTTCGTCTTTGATGACCGACTCTGTGTCGATATCGGGGAAACTCCGGCACCAACTATCGGTATTTGTCATCAATGCGGTCTGCCCTCAGATTGCTACTACAACTGCGCGAATATGGACTGCAATCATCTTTTTTTAAGTTGTTCAGAGTGCTTACAGCAATGGAAGGGCTGTTGTCGAGCAGGTTGCCAAAACGGCGTACGTGTCAGACATTACACCCCAGGAGAAGCTCATAGACCTTTCCGCAGGAAAAGCTACTATCAACAGTCTTCCCAACCTATTGCCGGTGGCAGGACTTGAACCTGCACCCAGTTGCCTGGAGTAGATTTTGAGTCTACCGCGTCTGCCTTTCCGCCACACCGGCCCAGTAAACGGGCCCTCGAGTGTATGCCCCCTCGTTATTTCTGGCTAGATCCATGACTCCAACTGATATTTTTCTGCTCCGATCCATTGAAGGGGGGGCTCGTAGGAGACAGAATGTAAGCAAAGACCTCGTCCAGGGGCGGTCACGAAATGGGCGCTTCTTTCTCCTGTTCGTAACATTTTTTCTAGAAGGGAAAGGGTGACTTTCCCTTTGTCAAGGGCGAGAAGCGCACCGACTAAGTTTCGTATCATCTTGTACAGAAAACCATTCCCTACAACGATCAGACGCATCCCTGCGGGAATAGTGTGCCATTCCAATTTAAAAAGAGTGCGAATCGTGTTTTCGGGTTCTCGGCGTTTACCTTGATGGTTGCTGTTTCGAAAGGCTCGGAAGTTGTGCGTGCCAATGAAAAGAGCACATGCCTCTTTCAGGAGATCTGTGTTTAGAGGAGGCACACGCAAACGACGTGCATAGGTCCAGGGGAGGTGGTAGGGGGCAAGATGAAAGTCGTACCAGTATGTTTTGTGCTGAGCATCGTACTGGGAGTGAAAGCTTGAAGAAGCTGAGCCGTAGCTCAAGACTCGGATAGCTGAGGGAAGCAGTCCATTCAGTGAGTAGAGAAATCGATAAGGCTCAATGGGACAGGTGTGATCGAAATGCGCCACCTGTCCCAAAGCATGAACCCCACGATCCGTTCGGCTTGCACCGAACAGACGAATTGGCTCACGTAAGAGACACGCCAGAGCCGTTTCGAGGCGTTGCTGGACCGTATTACCGTGCGACTGAGCTTGCCAACCTCCGGTCGAAGATCCATCATAAGCAATCAGCAGTCTGCCCCTTGACATAGTTCCTTAAGCGCATCCAGGTTGATCAAGACAAAGAAAAAGTATAACTTGAAATTCGCTCAATAGCAAGAAAGCCTAAGGTTCAAAGAGAGGCGCTACTTTTTCCCCTTAATGTGTTTCGAGACGAGACGAGTCATCTCAAACATGTCAACAGGATCATGCGTTCCAAAGACAATGGAGAGGAGCTTATCAGGGCGAATTCTCTTCTTGTTCTGAGGGTCTTGTAGGTTATGTTTTTTGATGTAAGCCCACAGGCGCTTGGTTATTTCGCTCCTCGGTAGAGGACCCGAGCCCACGACTGCTGCTAGCTCGTCACTGATGATGACCGGTTCCATTAAGGCTTTGTGTCGCTTCGACTGCTCCATGAAGTTCTCCAGTTTTTTAGTAAGATAGGCCCAAGGCTAAGACAAAACTAAGGCCGGTCTTTTATCGCTTATACACTTTGTCGTCAAATAACTTTGCCCAGAGTGATTTCCAAGTGTGGCTTGATTCTATGACTTTTGTCCTTGAAGATTAACAGCTTCGTTGACGACCCTTGATTTGTTAGAGATAGGCAAGGAGTTACTTGTGGATATCGATATCCGGCTGACAGAGCTTGGAGACTCTTTTTATTTAGATCAATGGCTTGCTCAGGAGGGTGGTGAATTGGGCTTCCCTGCCATTGCCCTTGAAGATGATGTAGAAAGAAATGAAGCTGCTATCCGTTGGGTCTCTCAGTCCCGTTATGGGAGTAGCTTGACTGCAGAGGTGAAGGGGGTCCCTGTCGGAATTGCTACACTCAATCTTATGATTGGAGATCGTTTGTCCCACCATGCTGAATTGTCCATTGCTGTTGATGTGAGTCATCGAGGGAAAGGCATTGGCACCAAGCTCTTTGGTTCACTTCTTGAATTGGGAGAGAAAACCTTCAAATTAAGAGAGATTTTTATTATCGTTTCCGTCGGAAATCCAGCGAAACATCTTTATGACAGGTTTGGTTTTGAGCCTGTTGGCGTTAAAAAAAGATATGCCCGATTGAAAAATGGAGGCTATCAGGACGTGTTAATCATGCAGAAGAGTCTGGGAGAAACATGACAAACGACAAGAGAAGCGTAAGAGAAGAGATTGCGCACCTCCTGCAAGATCTAACCAAGAGAGTGCCTTCTCTTGGGAGGTGTCTTTGACCTGCCAAATAAGCGGGTGCGTGTAGAAGAAATTGAACGGAAAATGGAAGACCCAGCTTTTTGGGAAGACCAAGAAGTCGCACAGGACAGAACGAAAGAATTGTCTCATTTAAAATGGTGGCTGCGTCAGTTTGGGAGTGTGGAGTCATCCTTTCTCGACTTGAAAGAACTTGCCCCTTTGTTGGAAGAGGGGGAGGATTCTTTTGCTGTTGAGCTCTTAAAAGGGTTAAGAGAGCTTCTCCCGGACTTGCGTGAGTTAGAGATACAACACATGCTTTCCGGTGCTATGGATCAATCATCTTGTTTCATGACGATCAATGCGGGAGCGGGCGGTACCGAGTCATGTGACTGGGTTGACATGTTAGCAAGGATGTATTCCCGTTGGGCCTCAAAAAAAGGATGGCAGGTTGAGGTCTTAGACCGATTGGAAGGAGAAGTTGCTGGTAGCAAAAGCACGACTTTTCGTTTTCATGGAGAATATGCTTTTGGTTATGCCAAGAGCGAGAGAGGGGTCCATCGGCTCGTTCGTTTATCACCATTTGATGCTAATCAAAGACGACATACCAGTTTTGCTTCGGTAGATGTCACACCCGAAGTCTCAGACACTGTCTGCATCGAAGGAGAGATGCGTTCTGAAGATCTGCGGATTGACACGTATCGCGCCTCAGGTGCTGGAGGACAGCATGTGAATCGGCGTGATTCTGCTGTGCGTATAGTTCATCTTCCAACGGGTCTTGTCGTTTCTTGTCAGAGCGAGAGGAGCCAGGTGCAAAATCGTGAGACTTGTTTCAAAATGTTGCGTTCAAAGCTTTATCAGTTAAGGATGACCGAAAGGGAACAAGAACTTGAAAAACTCTCTCCAGAAAAAAAAGACATTGGATGGGGGAGCCAGATTCGTTCCTATGTCTTGCAACCTTACTCCGCGATCAAGGACAAGAGAACTCAGCTCGAAGTCTGGGGAGTCGAGAATGTGCAAGAGGTTTTAGATGGAGATCTCGACCCTTTTATCGAGGAGTATTTAAAGCAATTTGGTGGGGCTGTTTAAAACATGGCTGGGCATAGCAAGTGGGCAAATATTAAACATCGTAAATCAAGATCAGATGCGAAAAAAGGGAAGCTCTTTTCCCAAATTTTAAAAGAGATCTATTCCTCTGTTCGTCAAGGAGGAAATGATCCTAAAGTGAATGGTCGTTTACGGTTGGCCCTTCACCGAGCAAGAGCAGCCAATATTCCAAACGAAACGATTCAGAGAAGTTTAAAACGTGCAGAGACCTCGCAAGAGGAGATGCACGAGGTCTGCTACGAGGTATATGGCTTTGGGGGAGTAGGGATTATTTGTTCTGGATCAACTGAGAATAGGAACCGTTCGGCCTCATTCATTCGAGGAGCTGTTTCAGCCAAGGGTGGTACCATGGCAAGTCCTAATTCCGTTCTTTTTAATTTTTCTCAAAAAGGAGTCTTGACTCTGCCAAGTCAAGGCGTCGATTTTGATGCCCTCTTTTTTCTTGTTTCTGAGTGGGGAGCAGAGGACGTCATAGAGGAAGGAGAGTCGATTTTCGTTCTTGTCACTCCTGATCGTCTGGGCTTTTTTGTTGATCAGTTGATGGGACGGCAGGTGACTTTGTCTCATTTTGAACTCTCTTGGATTCCCAATTGTGAGGTCGTCTGTTCTCCGGAACAGGAGGCTCTCAATGACAAACTTATAGACGCTCTTGACGCTATTGACGATCTTGATCAAGTCGTTCACAACATGAAAAGCTCAGAAGCGGTACCGCCTTCTCCGCTCTTGTGAACAGCGAAAACGCTCACGAAGAAGCACCTCTTCACATCTCTTCTCTATCTCAGCCCACTTTTTTGAATCGACTTCAGGCTCTTGCTCTTCCTGGGTCAAGAGGGAAGTGTGGGCTTGAATCAGCCGAATAAAAACTTGTGTCCAGCGTGACTGAAGTTCTTCGTTTTGGTGTCGTAGCATGCGAAGGTTTCCAAAGATGTTTTGAACGCCCCTCCCCAGGAGTAGGGGGCAACCTCTTCCAAGTAATCTTGAAAGGAGCGTGGGCTCATGACGTCGGCGATTGTAGCAAGGCCTTTTTTCTTATTCGACTGGGAATAAATGGGCAAATTCTCCCTCAGAACATGTTGAAGTAGTTCTGGAATGGATCGATGTCTGTCTCGGTAGAGGGCCACTAAAGTGGGTTGAATTTCGTAAAAGACAGCGGGGCTTTCCATACGTTGCAGTTTCTGGAGACAACGTTCGAACACTTGTAGAATACTAAGAGCAGATGGCATCTCCTCTCCTAGATCCGTTACAGAAAGCTGGATGTAGACACGACCATTGTAAGGCATACAACGACTGTCAAGAAGAAGATCTTTAACATGATTTTCTTGAACGGTGTCGAGGAAAAGACGGTAAAGGAGTGCCTGATAAGGTTGATACTCGATGACGTCTGGCCCGATATCATAAGAGACAAGGTAGCTGTTGTGTTCCGTAACCAGGCGAAAAGAATAGGGTTGGGTAGAAGAGTCTTGTTTGAGATGTGGTATAAAAGAGAAATGGTCAGACCATTCGTCCCAAATTGTGGAGAGGTTTTCCGATTTGGGGCCGATAAAGAAGGCTTCTACGGGTACCGATTGCACCCAATATCGAAAAAGACTGATCAATTCTCCAAAGCTGATACTTTCTAATACGCGAAGCTGTTCCTTAATTTGATACATGTTGGAATCATCTAGTCCCATGGCGATATCCAGCCTTAGAAAAGGGGAGGAAATCAAGCGAGCGGATAATACTTTCTTCGCCTCCTCGAAAAACGTAGGCTCTAATTCTTTTGCAAAAATTTGTTTCAATGCTTCGGTAAAGAGTTCATGAAGACACTCAGCCCATCCTAAGCCGTCCAAAGACCAAGCAAGCTGTTCTTCTCTAAAATTGAGATTGTTTTGTGTTGTCTCTGCTTCTGCTCGAAAAGGCTCAAGATGGAGCTGCAGAATCCACTGGAGAAGTTTCCATTTAAGACGTTGTCTCAGATCATGTTTGGCTTGCATGGGAGGATGGAAGAGAATGGACCAGTAGGCGTGCTCCTTCATGGGAAGGAAATCATGGAGAATGAGAAGAGGAGCTCCCGAGTTGGGCTTAATCGTCCATAAGCTAGGTTGTTGCTTTGTTTTTTTGGTCTTATGCTTGAGAGTTTGCATGTCCTTTTTTGTGAAAAAGTTCCGTTTTAGGTCAGGAAGCTTGTAACTATGAAGAGCGGAAGGGAGAGCTCTTGTTTTACCTGATCCCAAAAGCCGCGTCTTAATCCAGGTGTTGTATCCATAAGGAGTTGTTTCAGCTTGAATAATTTTCTGCACGTCATCTGCATGCAAATAAAGAAAAACATCTGCTGGATGGGAACACATTTCTAAAAGACAGTTCCAAAACGACTTTTGATCAAAGAAGCAAGGAACGGTGTTGTAGTAAGGAAATAGGGCAAATTCTCCAAAAAGTAGTTCTTTTGACCAATTGCGGACGATTTGCTTCCAATCGTGAGGAACAAAAAATCGCTCAAAGGTGAATCGTGTTTCATGTCGTTTTTGATGATGGGTTGCAAGATTGGAAGAATGGATCCAGTAACGTGGTAACGCTTGGAATGCCTCTACAATCTCTTTCCAATGTGGCATGCCTTTTTCAGTCAAACCAACAGTAACGTGAAGTTGTCCCATATTCTCTTGAACTGTGAACAAAGAATCGAGTTGGTAAATCCAGCCTCTTGTCTGAAAAAGCTGGAATAGGCTGCCTTCGCTTTTAGAGCTAAAGAGCTCGCGGACGAGGTCTTCTGAACGTTGACGACAGGGCAGATTGACATGATATGGTTGAGGTCGTTTCCAAATCATAGTCATCTTAGAGAGATGGTGTTGCTGGGGAAGAATAGAGAGCTTGCCGGAGGAAGGAACCATCGTTTTTTTGATGAAAAAGCCCTCATGGTCACCAGAGAGTTGTCCAGAAAAAAACCTGGATAAAAGAAAACAGCTTTTTTCCATCTTGGCACTCGAGACAAGTATAAGGCGAAATTCTTTCGTGGAAAAGTAGAAGTGAATCCACTTCAAAAGGTCTTCTATTTTTACTCTTTCTAGATGATCCTTGACTTCTTTGAGCCGAGTGCTTGCTCCGCTTGAGGGAATAACTTGTTGATGTCTTGGTGACCTTGAATAGTCAAGGATGGCCCTTTCTTTTGCTCGGTGAAATTCGTCTAGTGAAAATTTAGATCCCAGAATGAGGTCGGAAAGATGCTCACAGAGACCTTCAAGGTTTTTCTCAAATATAGAAAGAGTAACCGAAGTTCGATGAGACATCTTTTCTACGTGAAAGGAAGAGAGACAATCATAAACAAGGTCGGGTTGTACTTTTTCTTGAAGGAGGGCAATGAAGAGGTCAGATAGACCAATCTGATCGGGTGGGTCGTGACAGAAGCCCCATCCAAAGCAGAAAGAGAGAACGGAATAGGGCAAATTCTTTTCCCTTAGAATGAGAGCATAAGATCCATTCTTGAGGAGAATTTTTTTTCTCAGGTATTTGGTTTGATTTTCTAAAACAAAGGTCGGATCTCCATCCACAATCTCCGTATAGGACACTTTCGTCCTTTGGGAAAACTTGGGAATGAAAGAAGCCAGACAAGTCGCTAGGAGAGCGAAAAGGACAAAGCCTTGCATACCCTCACTCCTTAAGACCTTTTCTTGACGGTAACAGTGATGAAGCGTTTTTTGCCGAAGTCAAAAGCAGAGCTGAAAAAGTGGATAAGAGAGTCATTTGTAGCTTGTTCGATATGTTTCTGCCTTTTATCCCAAAAGGACCAATCGTGCCTTCTCTCGTTTTGAAAGTCGAGCAAGCATAAAGACAGAGGCGTGTTTTGATCCGTTCTTTTGTATAAGGGAATCTGTTGTCTGAGATAAGAGAGATTCGTTCCCCCGATAAATTCTGGCATGAGTAGTCCGATCTCTTGGGAAAAAACGAGTAGTCGATCTAGGATGGTTTCAGAAGAGAGAGCTTCGCTCTCTTGTGCTAAGATTAAAAAAATACGTCCTCCAATGTCGCCTTCGAGGCAGTAAGTTTGATGGATTCCTTCATTCAGTCCTTCTTGAATGAACATCTCGAGCAGCCTAAGTACAAGGGCGGCGTGTCCTTTCGCAAAGGGGTCATAGGAAGCCCCACAGTCTATTGCTAAAGCAGCAGCTTCAAGTGGGTGTTCTGTGATGCAGGTGTAGGTTTGTCGGTATGGGTCAGAAACAGTAGGACTTTTATAGGGGAGTAGAGAAAAGATCTGGGATTCAAAGAGATGACGTGTCTCTTCTGTAAACCCCAATAGAGTGACTTCTCCCAATCCACAAAAAGAACCAGGCTCCTTATGCAGGAGCTTGTCCCAATCACACAATTGGCACGCTTCGACAAAACTTTTTTTGTCATGATAAAAGCAGGCAGTGACTTGATGTAATTTTTCGAGAATAAGGCAAAGGGGGTTCAGATAAAGAGATCGACGAATACCCTCCACCAAATTATTTTTTTTCTCTTGGAAAAGCCATTTGTCCTTTTCGGAGAGGGAGCCTGTGAATTGGCTTTTCAAAAGATCAAGAAGTTTAGGCCAATCACTTTTCCAATACGAAAAAGTAAAGGTCCTGTCAGCTAGTCCTTTCTGGGCATACTGCACTTCTCCCCCAGACGACTCTATTTCTTGGGCAAGAGTTTCTAATCGTCCGTCCAAGACGGCATTGGCTAAGATGGAGCAGGCGTAATCACTTAGATCTTGTGAAGGGAAAATAGGTCGGAGTCTGAACATAAGAACAGCTTTGCCCTTTGGATGAGGAAAGAGTTCGTCTGCATACCAAATAGCTTCGTTTCCTTTTTTTATAGGAGGGACAAAAGACTCAAGAGTGAAAGGACCTCTGGTTTGTTGATCTTCTAGAGATGGTAAAAAAGTAGGGAGAGGATGAGTGACTTTAGGGAGAGAGGACGTAGAAAAACTGGGAAGGCTCTCTTTCTTGTAGGGAACTTGAAGGGAAGAGTAACACAGTTCAGCCTCTTCCATAGGTTGAAGATTGTTTTGAACGCGGAAAACGTTCCATGTTTCAAGAGGACAAGCAAGAGTGACGATGTAGGGAGAAGAGAAAAGGTCGGATAAACTCTCGCTTAACTCTTTGCAAGTGAAGAGGGGAATTGTACAAATTTGAGGAAAGGTTTCTAAGGATTCAGTTTGAAGTGCTGCGGCCCATTCCATGGACTGTTCTAAAGGATCTGCAATATAAAAGCTTTTGTCCTTTTTGACATTGTAGCTGTTGATCCACTGTTCGTATAGTTTAGGAAATTCAGGGGCCTTGTGGAGAGCTTGTACAGTTTCTACACAAGTTTGAACGACTTCTTGCCAACGTAGTATTCCTTTCTGTGTCGGAACAAGGTCGAGATGGAAAAAACGAGTTGCATGAGGAGAAAAGTTTTGTTCTTCGATCTGAATAGTCTTCACAAGTCCATGTTCCGAGAGAACAGATTGTAAAGAATGAGCGTGCTTGCGAAGAAGGAGATGGATGGAGATTAATTCTGGATTTTGTTGAAAAGGCTTGTGTGTTCCTGGAAGGGGCCAAGTGATTCGAATAAAGGGAGCCGCATCTTGCACATAAACGATTTGGGATGCTTCTAAGTTTTCCTTTATCTGAAGGGGTTCTCGTACTTCAACAGGTTTTCTTTTTAGGAGACCGACCGTCTTGAGGATGGTGTCACGGACTTGATCAAGTGGTTGGTTTGTGATGAAACAGGCAGTCACAGGAGAGGTGTAGTAGAATGCTTCGATCCATTCTTCCACTTGTGAAGCAGGTAGTTGAGGATAGGGAAGGTTCTCTGCTAGGAGATAAGGGGATAGGACAGGTAATGCGGCTTCGAGAGTAACTTTGAAGAGCTCTTGAGCAAAAGTATTGCCTTGTTGATGCACTCTATCTCTTAAAAAGTCGTGTCGTGGAATAATCATTTCTGTAGCAGGCTCTGCTTCTTGAAACAGTTTTGAGATGAAATTCAGAGGATTATGTTCTGATTCTTTCCAAGAAAAAGCAAAGAGAGTTTGATCAAGTAACACGCGTGAAAGAATCATCCCCTGTGCTTTCTGAATTAAATTTTCAAGGCTTTGCTGGCCTGAAGTGATCGGTAAACTACTCTTTTTCAAGATCAAGTTTTGAGTCAAAACAGAGATCCCAGGAAAGGTTTCGTGGGCAAGGCCGGTACGAATGGACAGGCAGAAGGAGGTCTCATCAATACGGTTGTCCTGTAGAAGAAGGACGGATGCCTCTGAATTTAAGCTCCATTTTTCTGAAATTTGGTTATGCTTTGGTCCGTAAGCGTGGGATTTTGTCTCGATGCAATTCCATTGTCCCTCAGAAGGGAAAATTCGGTTTGCCATGAGTAGCCACCACCCTATCCATTTCATGATATGACGTTGATTCTTCATCAGTCTTTTCTCATTCAAAAGGTGCTAGGGGATAACTTTTTTCGTGAAGTGAAGGACTTTATCCAGAAAATCTTCTTTGGAAAGGCTTTGTACCCCCTTTCTCACTCTTTCTTCCAAGTCAGGACGGTCTTTGATCAAGGCCATACAGGTTGCTTGACGAAGCCAACTTTCTGGATGAGACATAGGCAGGGAGAAGAACTCTGTAGAAAAGGCTTTTTTCCATTTCTTGAAAATTTCTTCGTTAAAGTCAGCTGATAACAAATGTTCTCGCAAAGAAGACAAAATACGCCTCGTCTCATGTTCCAGAGGAGTTTTAGAAAGAGTAATGCTTTCTAAAGAGAAGAAGATAAAGTTGCGGCCCCAGAGGTGCAATAATTGAGGAGTTGACATCCAAACAGTCGGTGTTCGCCATGATGTTACTTTCCCTTTCAGAAGGGCATGATAAATCCAAGCAGAGATGTAATCTCCAGAGAAGCCCTCTCGACCAAAAGGAATCCAAACCCCTAGGGAGGCTATAGGGCCCTTGTGTTGGAAATTCGTTATAGGAAACCGTTCTGAATAAACGGAGAACTTCCTTTCGGGAAGAATACCAGGTCGAAAGAGGTACCTTTCTAGGTCGAGATAAAGCTTCATCTCTTCTCCAGACCTGTCAGTAAGAAATGCATTTTTCACGGAAAGGTAAATTCTAACCTCCTTGAGAAACTCTACCATTTTTTCATAAGTGATCGATTGCGTCTCTGTGACAAGGTCAGCAAGGGTCCATTCTCCCAACATATCTCCAATAATTTGGTCTAATGTTGGCGCACGGAGACGAACTTGGGCCAAGGAAACGTTTAAATCATTCAGGCGTTCTTCAAAGATAAGTTGAAATTCTCTTGGTGTGATCTGTGGGTTGGCCAATGCATTCATTAATTTGGAAAAAATGGCAAATCCTTGCTGTTTCCAATAGGAGCAGGAAACAAGAATATGTCTGGGTAGAAACTCTAATTTGAAGTCACACAAAGCAAATTGTGCCTGTTGCTGCATGTTAACAAGTTGTCTATGTAAAAGGACTTCATACAGTCCAAGAAGGGCTCTATTTTGAACATTAGAAAATTCGATATTGTGATAGGGAGTTTGAATGACAGAACAGAGGTGCTCCTTATGAGAAGCAGCTGGAAAGGAATAACGCAGAATTTCAGGGGAGTCTGTCCAAATTAAGTCTGCAGGGACAATTATGTGCTCTTCCTTTTCGAAGTGAGCTTCGTCTGGAATAAAAGGATTTTTTTCAAAAGTGTAATTTGGTGAAGACTCTTCCTTACCTTCTGGCAAATAGACCTTCATTGGATATATGGGAATAGGTGCTTCCAAAATACGCGGAGCAACGTCAGGAGGGATGCCTTCTTTCCAGAGGCTCTTGGGGGCACACAACAACACACTTAGAGGAGCCTTTTTAAGGTCGATGTAAGTGCGTCGTGACTGTGCCAACCCATTACGACAAATTGTACTTTGGTTGGGAATGGTATCAACAGGCTCGAACCGACAGTAGCGTGTGTAACGACGAATCCAAAAATGAACATCGTTATGTTCGGGATAAGTCTGATGAATGGTTTCGACAAGACGACTCTCCTTTAGGAGAAATAGGGTTTCCTGTGTCTCTTCTTGAAGGTGGCTTTCGATAATATTTAGCGTTGTCGAGATGATACGTCTCCAATTAAGAACGCCCTCTTGAGAAAGATGAAAGGTGAGAACCAAGAGATCTGGAACTTTTCGCATGGAGATCCAATCCACATCGAGGTCGTAAGCTAGTCCGCTTTTTCGTAAAGCCTCATACAGAGAACCATGTGATTTTCTCTGAAGATAGAGGACGGTTTCATACGCTTCCTGCATAGCGAAAGGACAATCCTTTTCATTCAGTTCCCAAGCAAGGGTTAAGGTCTTAGAACCTTCGACACTAGGAGAAAAGAATCCTTGTGTATCGAGAAGGCCTCGACTAGCTGTCTCTTCTCTTTTAAAGTCTTCCGTAGGAGGTAGAGGAGCGAAGGACATCGCAATTTCTCCTTTTAGGGAGTCGATGTCTCTTGAGGAGATGAGGACTAAAACACAATCTTGGGGTGAATATTGGCTTTGGGCCCACTTTTTGACAGGAATGGCATCTTGTGTGCTTAAAGGGTCACTTGAGATGAATCCAAGAGGATGATTTTGTCCTAACAAGTGAAGCAGCCCCTTTTTCCTTCTACTTGCGTCTGTTCCAGCCAAGTTTTCGGGATATTCCTCATGATGGGAGTAGGGCGATTGGTGAAGAATTTTTAATTCATCTATTCCCATCTTCACTTGTTGGAAAAGATAGATGATTTGGTTACTGAGGGCAGAGAGGATAAGAGGAGTCTCTTGATGAGGGCAAGTCAAGTAATAGCAGGTACCATCAGGAAAGATTTCGGACTCAATAGAGCCTTGCCTAGACAAGAGGTAAGACTCAAGAGATTCTCCCTCTAGTATGGGCAATTCTCTTCTCAAAGTTAAAACGGAGATTGCCCTGGAGCAGGCAGAGGCGATCTTGTCCTGAATAGGATCATGTCCCCAAAAAATACCTATTCCTGTTTCCGTCACTTTCGGATCATGAATAATCCATACTTGTATTCCGTTTTCTATTTTGTATTTATGCACCTCAATATCATTACGATAAGCAGATGCTAATCCTTTCATAGGGTTTAGATCAGGGAGCTCTACCATAGGTGAAGGAGAACAAACTCCCAGCAATCCATATGAGCAAAACGAGATAAAAGCACATTTTAAAATCTTGGACATATCTCCATCACTGTGATGTTACCGAATGTGTCAAGACACGTCTTTTATTCAATAGAAATAATGTAACGACGTGCCATTTGGGGGGAGAGGACTGCTTGAACATATCCTTTTGCAATACTCCAATTTAAAGAGCGTGCACTAGTGGAGATGTTTTGCCAAAATCGCCAATTTTCCTGTTTCAAAAAGGCAAGATCTTCTGTCTGTGTCGCCCAAGACTCAATGCAATCTGGTAGTTCATTCTTTTTCCGGATGAAGCTTTGCTTGAAGGCGTCAAAACTGCTCGGATCAAAGTATTTCTTGTCTTCAAATTTCTTTAGTCCAGATATGAGAATATCATCGAGTTTCCACTCTAATCCTGAAGGAAGAAGTACAGAAGACTGAAGCGTGATAGTTAAGAACAGCATACCATTCTTTTCTAGAAGTTCAACCTCTCCTCGGCTCAGAGTCCGATCAAGAACTAGTTCTTGATCAACCCAGGAGGCTATTTCTTTTCTTAGAAAAGCTGCAATAATATGGGAAAAGAAGGAAAAGCTCTCCCCTATGTAAATAGCGGAGGAAACAATTTTTTCCTGTTTTTCTAGTTTGAGAAGGACTCTTGTGACCCCGGACTGAGGGATCGTGACAAAGCTTTTAGTTGGAGAGCATTTATTAAAAGTGTCTCCTAAGTCCTCCCAGGCAGAAGAGATTGCCTTCATGGACTGATTTCCAATATAAACACCTTCTAAACTGGCTTCTCGAGGTTCTTGCTGGAGAAAAGCCTGAAATTGTTTTAGTGTTACTGAAGAAACAGCCTGTCGGACTTCTTCTTCCGTTAATCTCTTAACTAGTCCGATAGTCTCTTGTATGGCGTGCTTCGCATACTCCATGGGAGGCTTGTTTGATTTTTTGTCTATTTCTCTTAGGCAAGCTGTTTTTGTTTGTCCCCAAATTTTCGCATTGGTTTTTGGCGCTCGGATACATTCTAAAATGGTCTTAAAGTTGAGCTGAGTGACTTCGTTCCAAAGCGAAAGAGAAAGAGAAAATCCAGTAGGCGTTTCTTGTACTTCAACACGAGAAAGAGCAAGAAGAGCTTCTCTTGAAATAGGCTTTAAGTTTTGGATGAGAAGATGCTTCCACAATTGAGCAAGAGCCATTTCTTTTGGCTGATTAGAAACGAAATAAGGATGAGAAAAGTGTATTCTCCAAACAGTTTTAGGTGTGCCAAAACATTTTTCGTCTAAATAAAAGAGATTTTGGCCTCTTGAATTGGTCACTTTCTTGGGTGTTTTCTTCAGACTCATTTGAGAAACAGTTGCGCGGAAACGGAGCGTGTCACGTGGTAGAAATCTATTGGCCTCGTCTAGTTTTGCAAGGGTCGATTGGTTTTTAGGCAGTCTGGAAAGAACCAACTTCATGTCTCCTTCTTCCCCGACTAAAACATCTTGCGTATCTATCGTGGCTGTTTGAGGGCATTCCAGTTTGATTTTTAGAGGAAGAGAAAAGAGGGCTTTTATGACGTCTTGAAGAGAGCTTGGACTAAATTGAAACTTATCTTTTGTAGCAAAGAGAATTTCTGTCGATTTACCTCGATTCGAAAGTTGCTTGATCAGAGACTCAACAAGAGCCTCGTCTTCTGTCCAAATCGTTAGGTCACGTTCTTTAATGGAATTAAGCTGATACAATATCTCTGATAAGACCTGAGGCCAACACGCCACCCCTTTAGGGGTTAAGTCACATTGGATACTCATTGTTACTTCTTGTCTGTTTTCTTGAGAAAATGTTCTTATGTCTTCTGCGAGCTGATTTTGGATCAGGTAATCAAGTAGAGTTCCCTCTCTTGGATCACAAAAGAAACGATTAAGAGCAAATCCTGGATATGTCACGATTTGCTCGATGAGATCAGCTCTTTCACTCCAAGATAGGGTTATTGTAGGGAAATCATCCTTAGGAGAGTAGACAAAATCCACCCCTCTTTCAGGCTGTGTAAGCAGGTTGTTTTCTTCAGCGTGAAGGCAACTTACAAGGCATGCCATCACTCCTATCCCAAGTCGTTTAAACATGTCTTATCCTTTTTGAGACTCGTGAACGCCTTGCATGGTAATGCAAAAGGCTCGTGTTGTTTGTAAATTGAGAATAGCCGATCCATAAGACTTGAAGGGTCGGTACTCTATTTCTCGAGCATGTTGAGACACGTTGTGCCAAAATTTCCAAGAAAGTCGGTCCATAGCCAAATCATAGAGCTGGTAGGCCCAATGCTGTAAATTGACCGGAGGCCTAGAGGCACGTGTCACAAGCTGTGATTTCAAATTTTGAAACTTCTCATAGTGGAAGAAGGGCGGCATTTCGAAGTTCTTGTTTAGTTCTTGTATAAATTCTTCGATTTGAATTTGAAGGAATTCGCACGTATTACTTGAGGACTGAAGATAAAAAGTCAAAAAGATATGATCGGCTACTTCCTGTATAGCTACTTGAGCGACTTCAACGTCCCGGTTCAATTGCTGATAAGCCTGGAAAGGCTGTTGCAAGCCATCAGCCAAAAGCGAGGCGAGTGTGTAGCCGTGTACCGATTCTAAACTTCCAAAATCAATGGCTACCAAGACTCCTGACTCAGGTGCTCCCGTTATTTCTACTTTGCTGAGACCTGTTTGTAGACGAGAAGTAGTCTGAGGTTTAGAGGGCAGGTGTCCTTTGAAGCAGAGGGAAACGTTTTCCCAAGTCGCCAAGGGCGCTTTTTTGTTTTTCCCAATAAAAATACCCTGAGGGTAACCGTTTTCTTTTAAATCTTCGTAAAAAGCTATGCTCTCTTCGAGAGTGAGTTGAGACAAAGCTGTCAGCTGTTCTTCCTTTGCAATGGAAGGTTCACAGATTTGATCTCTCAAGGCATCCAGAGCATTGGCCAAGAGATTTTTTTCTCCACAGTTGCTTCTTTCTAGAAGCACCTTTTTAGTTTTTTCAAGGGCCTCCTCACTGATCATGAGAGGCTCTTGGATTGCTTTTAAGATTCTTTGCATCATGAGATCGATGTGATCAATCCACCCACAGATAAAGAAATCGAGACTGTAGCGATTGGGATAGAGTTTTATTTCTGCTTGTGCTGCTTTCGCTTCTAAAGCGAGATCCTTGATACGCTGTTGTAAAATTTCCGTTGCTAGAAGAAAGAGGGCTCTGTCTTTCGGTAGGGCACTGATCATACTCGGATGGGAGAGGCGAATTTGCCAAATCTCTCTTGGTTCTCCGAAGCACCTTTCTTGGATGAAGGCTGCTTGTTGCCCATGCTCGTTTTGGAAAATTTCAGGATAAAAAGATAAGTTATCAGAACATCTTGCTAAAGTCGGTTGCATCACCTCTCTAGGCAGAAAGCGATTCGTATCGGGTATGTCTAGGAAATTGCCTATCTGAGGAACAGGAAAATGTGGGAAGTCACAACTGAAAAGAGGTAGCGTACGGAAGGTTTGTTTAAGGAATTCCTGTTCGGAAGCAGGTTTATTGGGAACATCTCCTGAAATAGCGAACCACTCTTGAGAGGGGCAACTTAAAACAATGGCTTTAGGTTTTTTAAGAAGGTCAGAGGTCACAAGCTCCGGTTGAAATTCGAAAGATTGGGCTTGATGCGACTTTTGTGGAAATGTTTCGAAAGGCTCAGAAAGCATTTGATTAAGTAAGGAGAAGACCCTGTCTTGAGGGGGCATATATTGCGGATAGGCATAGAAAAGTTCTTGAGCAATCTTTTCGTGGGTGATGAAGGCCTTGGTATCGTTTCTTCTACCTAGCTCAGCAATAGAAAGAAGTATTTCACTCGCTACTTGAGACCAGTGGTGCGTTCCCAAAGGCGTTAGCTCTATGTCTATAAGTAAAAAGCTTTGGAGGGAACTGTTTTCTGTTTCAAAACGAGCGGAAATCCTCTTAATGAGCCCCGCCTCCTTCAGGAGATCTTGTGTTGAACTTTTACGTTGATCTGTCAGGAAGTTGGCTAAAAAAAGTTCTTTTCTTTGCGAAAGAGGAGCACGATCTTCCAAGGGGAAAGCAAAATAAAGAAAACGTTCCTCATGTGCGGAGGGGATCCAAGCAAAGGTATCTTTGAGAAGGAAAGCAGGAGGGAATGGTCGTTGTGCTATGCCCTGTAAAGGCATATTTTTAAGAAGAGACAGTACAGTTTCGCGTGAGGAGGCAAGAGGTTCTGGGCTGATGATCACAAGATGCATAGGAGCAGTGGGATAGTTCTGCTTAAACCAACTCTTGATTGTTTCTGGGGAGATGGTTTTGAGAATGTCTGTCTTTTCCCATGTTGATCGAAAGAATGGATGTTTAGGATTGCAAATTTCAGTTAAAGCAATCCAAAAACGAAAGCTTGGGTCTTCTTCCAAACTTAGTTCAAACTCTTCTCGAACGTGTTCTGACTCTTCTATCAAGTCAGATGTCAAGAAGTAAGGGCCTTGAAGCATCGCTTTTAATCTTTGTAAGGCCCCCCTCAGTCTATAATTTGGAATTGATAAAGAGAACCCCGTTGCACCGTTGCCTGTCCAAGAAAAAAAAGAGCCGCCAAACTGCAATGTGAAATCTCTTAAGCTCGTTTCTTCAGGAAAAGTAGCGTTACTTCTGGAAGCAATAATGTGTTGAACTAGGTGAGCTATCCCAGGTGTTTGCTTGTTTTCGTAAGCCGATCCTGTTTCTACCAAAAGTCCAAGACTGGTTTCCGATGCCCACTTGTCTTCTACAAGAAAGAGGTTGAGTTGATTCTGAATACACCACTTTTCACTTGGAAGCCTCTTTTCTCGAAAGGAGAGAATAGATGGATTTGGAGGTAGAGGAATGGAAACAGCCTCCTGAGATTCGGAGGAGTGAACAGAACAGCAGAACGACAGGAGGCAAAACTGCAAGAGAAACTTGTACTGAGTTGATCTCCCCATAATCCATTGCTCCGGTTTTCAAACTCTTGAGCGAGTCAGTTTTAGCCCGGATATACTTTGGAGAAACTTTTGGTTAAAACAAAAAAACCTCCGAGGCAAATTTCCTCGGAGGAGATGTCGTTAGGATCGAGTGGAAAGATCACTATGGTTCGGGCTGAAGAAGGCCTTCAACAGCAACCAACAGTTGAGCAGAAAAGTCTTCCCCGAGGACTTTCTGGCAAAATTCCTTGAACCTGTCAAAGGTTAATGTTTCAGCAACTGCAATAGCTTCCTTCTCAAAGTCCCACTTTTTGGATCGATTGAAAGCAAGAGAACTGATTTTTGTTAACAGAGCAGCAGGTGAGCCTTCAGGTGCTTTGAGAAGATCGATGCAAGCGGATCGTAGAGCCTCAAACTTTTCTTGATGGAAGAAGGGTTCTGCTCCTAAGCCTTTTAATGTGTCACGGAACAAACGGCGATATCTTTCCATTAGAAAAGCAGAACCCACTTTTGTCGATTGAGTGAGAGTCGTGAAGAAAAGCCGTCCGTGAGCCTCTTGGAGACCACAGCGAACAATGTATCCTAGTTCTTCCTGTTCTCTCAATTGATCCATAGCAATAGGGTCCATGCCGGTCGACAAAATCCAGCTACAGACGAAATCTGAAGGAGAAAGCATCGAGCCACAATCAACAGAAAGGCGAGCAGCATGTCCTGGGGAGGCAGAGAAGAA
>NZ_QQBG01000022.1 GCF_003339615.1 Candidatus Similichlamydia laticola | reverse complement strand
ACTCTACTTTAGGAGCTGCTGCCTTCGCTTTTCTGCAGAGAACCTTCCACCGCAATGAGAAGTTGGCGAATCTGTTTTTCTTGCAAAACTCGTTCACAAAACAATTTAAATTTTTGAAAAGTAAGTTCTTCTGCGGCTCGAACCATCTTCGCATCGAAGGACCATTCCCTTTCTTTTTCAAAAGCGAGACGGTGTGCTTTAGCTAAGAGGTCCGTCGCACTTGTAGAGGGAGCTTTCAAAAGTTCAAGGAAACTCGTTCTTAGGGCTTCAAATTTCTGCGTATGAAAGAAGGGATTCGTTCCCATTTTTTGGAGCAGGTCATCTAGTAGCTGGCGGTAACGTTGGAGGAGAAAGTCACAGTCGACTTTTGTTGATTGCGTCAACACGGTTAAGAAGAGGCGTCCGTTTGTCTCTTGTGAACCACACCGTACAACGTAGGCTAACTCTTCTTGTTCTCTGAGTTGATTCATAGCAATAGGATCCAGTCCGGAGGATAAGATCCAAGAACAGACACAGTTGTGAGGCAAGAGAGCAGAACCACAGTCGATAGACAGACGAGCAGCGTGTCCTGGAAGAGGAGAAGGAAACCGGACAATTTTTGTCCCAAGCTCTAAACCTGAATGAAAAGGGACCGATCCCATCTCTTCTGAGTAACTCGTTGGAAAAAAACGTTCAAGGGGATCCAAAAGGTTAGACAGTTGCTTTGAATTCTTTTGCCCTAGGTAAATGCTCTCGAAACTCGTCTCTTTTAGAAACGTTTCTGTGAACTGTTCTATATCAGACAAAGTAGCAGACTGAACGAACAGTTTACGCTCCTCTAAGGTTGGAATGGCATCTTGGATGTTTTCTTCGAAGAGCCTACGAGCAGTTTGATAAGGGGGAGAAGCCTCTATTGCTTGGATGTCCAAAACCATTTCCTCCAGAGCACGGTCAAAATGCTTTTGGACCAATTTTGCCTCTCTAATTTGTTCCAAAAATTCTTTGAGAAGTTTTTCTGAAACTTGTTCCCAGGCTACAAGAGAGAGATGTAGGGAATAGGGAGTTTTTGGTCCTAAACTCATTCTGTTTCCGGCCGTTCGGGCAGAGTATTCCAGTTCATCCAGTGATTTATTTAACATTCTTCCCCACATCTCAGCACACAAGTGCCATTTAGGATCTTTGTGAAAAAAACGCGGATGTTTAAGACAGATAAGAAAATAATCTTTAGGAATACCAAAATAGATATCTTGAAGGAGAAAAAGAGGTCCGGAAGACGATCCGGAGAGACACTGAGGGGCAATAGCTAGAGTGCTCGCTTTTTGAATGGGATAAGGCTGTGGAATAGCTTGAGGTAGAAAACGTTGTAGCTTAGGCGGGCAGAAGGTGACTTTTGCCTTTGTAACAGAGGGCAACGAAGTCGCGTAGTACGGGTACTCCCACAAGGGCATCTTACTCAATTCGTTATGGTTTTTGGGCTTGTCGTTCATTCCATCTTCTGCTTCTGCCCATTTGGAATAAGCACTTCCTAGCAGAACGATTTTCTTGTTTTCGATCAATCTTTCAATGGCTTTCTGGTAGGCCGTATACCGGAAGGCATGTGGTGCGACACTATGGAAAGGAAAAGTTTCTAAGGGCTCTCTAGCTAAAGAGATGACAAGTCTTGAAACAAAGTCAAAAGCTTGTGTTTTACATCGATACTGGTAACCAAGCAGTTGAGCCAGGTGCAACTCTTCGACCATTTTTTCTGCGTGGGAAGAATCAAGCTGTTTGGCAGCTTCCAAAAAGGTTTCGATTAAGGCATAGACTTTTTTCCATTCGGCTACTCCTTGATCAGTCAGTTTGACTTCCAAACAGAAAAGTGCAGGCAACTGGTTGCCTAATAATTCAATTGAGCCTTCACAAACTTCTGCGAGACCCATCTCTTTTAGTGTTGAGGAAAGACCGCCAGAATGCTCAGAATTAATGAGGTGAACGAGCAGGTAGAGATCTTGCTGTTTTTCAGGAAGAGGGGCTGGAGGAAATGTCCAAACAAGAAGAAGGCAGTTAGTGCCTTGTAATGTTTCTGTGAAGATAAAACGTGATTCTTTTTGTTCATAAACGGGCAAATCCCTTTCCCATTTTTTTCGGATAGGGACCTGTTGTGCTAGGGGCAGAACAATTCGACGTAGCTCTTCTAAAGGCTTAGAACTAATGGCAACACATGTCGCTTTGTGAGATGTGTAATGAGATTCAAACCATTCCTTCAGTTGTCCACCTGTCTTGTGGCCCAAAGTGATTTTGTTCCCAGGGTGATACCGTTGCATCGGACAATCCCCATTCAACTGAGAGAGAATACCTGACCAGACACGAAACCCATCATTCATGGAATGGATATAGAATTCTTCATCGACAGCCGAAAGTTCAGCTTTGGTCTCTTCCTCGAGAAAAAGAGGCTTTTGCAACATGGCAAAAAGCCTCTTCGCTGTCGGTTCAAGGAGCTCATGACTGAGGGAGATCCCGTAAAAAGTGAATCCCATAGAGGTGAAGGCGTTATACGTTCCACCCTGACCAAGAACAAACTCATTTACCCCGTCAGAAAATTCAGCGTTTGTACGCCCTGCTAACATGTGCTCTACAAAGTGAGCTGCCCCTCTAGCGTCAGGAGGATCATCTGCGGATCCAACATGGGACAAAAGCCCAATCCCACATTGACTGACATCTGGGTCATGAACAAGAAGGAGCGCAAGTCCGTTTTTCAGCTTCCATTTTTCTACTTCTAGATCTTGAAGGCGAGGGCTGAGATCTTGATACGGATTCTTATCCTCAACAAGAACAGCCTCCTCTTCATTCCACTTTTTAAGGAGAAAACGCAGACCGAAGATGAGGGGAAGAGAAAGAAGGACCCCCAAGAATAGGAACAGTTTCAAAACAAACCTCCCAAAATTTTAATCCCCCTCAAAGAGTGGATTCGAAAAGGGAGGTAAGATGCATGAACAAAATTATTTCGCCAACAGTCACTTCTGGTCTTTACGAGGACACGTACTGTACTCCAAAGGTTGTCTTGAAAGGTGAGAAATGGTTGGTTTATTAGGGAAGAAGAATCGATTGTGTGGATTGCCCTTATCCTTTTTTGGGGCTTGTAGGCAGGAGAGCTTCTGTATGGTTTGCCACTCAGAAAGATTGGTTCCGAGAAGAACGATGCGATGTCCATCCAATAGTTGCTGAATAGAGGCACGGTAACGATGCGAATCGAGTTGAAGAGGAGAAACAGCAAAGAGAGGGAATGTTTGGAGAGGCTCTTTAGCAAAGGCCTTTAACATTTTTTCGATGGACCAAGGAAAATCGGTGAGGATTTGTTCTGATTCTTCCTTTTTTAATTCGGAAAAGAGTGCTTCGATCTCCTCGTTCTTAAGCTGTGCTGCCTGGGATAGGAATTGGTCAATAAGAGATAGAATGCCCTCCCACCGTTGCACTCCCTTCTCTGTTAGATCTATACGAATACAGAACAGCGTGGGCAATTGATAGCCTAATGGCTCTAAATGCGCTTGGCAACTTGTCGCCCACTTTAAATCGCGTAATTGCAAGGTGAGACCTTCCATTACGGTTGTGAGTAGGTAGAGAGGGTGCTGCTTTTCAGAAAATTCTTTTTCCAAGAAGGGCCAGATACAAGAAAGAGAGCGTGTTCCTTTCTGCATTTCTAGAAACAAGAAGGCCGACTTGTTGCACTTCCAAATTTCTCTTTTAGGTCTTCTCATCGTCTTTTGTCGCATTCCGCTAAGAATTTCCAAAATCACGTTACGTACTTCTGAGAGTGGTTTAGGTGTTGAAACGATACAGGAGCTTTCTTCTGCCGTATAGTAGCAATCAAACCATTGCCGAAGTTGAGAAGCTCTTTGCAGATTATCTGCCACAACGTTTTCGAAACCGTAGCTGTTACGATCTTGGGTGATTTGTAGCTGATTCAGAAGAGTAGACCATAAGTGAAAGGCGTCTTGTTGTGAGGAGAAATGACGCTCAGCTTCTATTTCATGAAGTGCAGGCATCTTCCCGGTAGGGTCGAATGGGCAGAAAGAGTCATGATGGATCAGAGAGAGGAAGCGAGATAAATCAGAAGAGAATGGCTCCCACTCTGACCTCAGCTTAAATAAAGTGGAATGTAATCCAATTTCAAAGTCAAGCTCAGGGCCAAATGTATCGCCAATAAGGTGCGCTAACAAATGTGCTGTTCCCGGAGCGTATGATGGATCATCGACTGCTCCTGCAGGTACAGAAAGACCGAAATAACATTCAGAAGCCCCGAGGCGGATATCATGAATAAGAAGCAGTGACAAGCCATTACTAAGTTTCCACTTTTCCCAATGGCAATTTTTGTGTCCCTTATAAGGGCTTGTGTCCGAAACAAAGTGATGAATGGGGACAGGTACTTCTTTGCAAAAGAAGGAACAAGGCCACAAAAATAAGCAAGTAAGTAGACCGAACATCATAGGTCATCTCCCGATTTTTCGTGGCAAACGGGTACTACTTCATAGAATGCTTGAGTAAATTGAACTGACACCAATTTGTTCTTCCTTCTTCAAGGACGGCGTGTTTTTGGTCAGATGGAATCCCTTGGACACGGATAAAAAAAGCACGGCGTGTTTCTTTGAGAAGATGTTCTTTGATAAATTGAAGCATGTCTTGGTGGGTAATGGACATCGCCTCTTCCAGTAGAGAGGGTGGCCAGTCGCTTCCTTTCTTATCTAAGAACAATCTTTGAGATAGCAAATTGATAGCCGATTGTGCTGTGCGAATAGGTTGCCTCAAATCATGTAGGGTTTTTCTTTTATTCTCTTCGAATAAGAGCTGACTTTCCGTTGAAATCCGAAGCAGTGTATCAGCACAAGCATCTAAAAGAGAAAGGATCATGTCGTTGGAAAGGGGAATGTCTTCTAATGCTGCTGTAAAGGCAAAGTAGAGTCGGTGATCTGTCATCATCGGATGTACAGAAAAGTGTACGGGGATTCCCTCCAGATTCTTCTGCTCCAAAAATGATTCGAGCATTTTTGCCAAGACAAGTTTTTTGACGAAGGACTTTACAGAGTAGTTCCCTAAATGAAGGGCAACGGCACAGGCGGAGCCTGGCTCCAAAGAATAAAGAATCTGCTCCTCTTTTGGTGTCACCTCTTGTTTATGTGCTGTTTCAAAGTATTGGGCCCTAGAGGGCTCGAAAAAGTTAATGGAAGAGATCTTTCCCCACCACGATTCGATCTCTTCTAATCCATGACTTCCGAAATAACATCCTTTTGCAAAGCTGAACTGCTTGATCTGATCAATGAAATGCATAGCTTGGTGAAAAGAAAGTTCATTCAAATCGTCAATACGCTGCTCAAGGGAAAATCCATCAAAGAGAGTGGCTTCCATTTCTAAAAGAGCAAGCTGCTGGGGTGCAAAAAAACAACGCTCCGTCAGATTTTTAATTCTGCGTTTCTTGGCTAAATTAAATGTTTCTTCGGAGATGGATAGGCGACTGAGTCCTTGAAGGATCGATTCTACGAGTGTTCCTGTTTGATCACACGGCCCAGAAACAGATAATTCTAAAGTCTTAGGAGAGATTAAACGATACTGAATGCGAATGCCGGCTTCTCCGGCCAGGTAAATAACGGAGCGTGTAGCTTCTTCCAATAACCCCACACAAAGCTGCGATAATTCTGCTCCGGAAGCACTTCCTGGGCTACTTGAAGGATCAGGAAGTGAGAGCAAGATCTGCCAATGTCCTACAGGACGAGCCCAAATAAAATCCGAACAGTAATAGAACTGTCCTAGACCTTTTGACAAATCAGTTGGTTCTAAAGTCACATGAGGTGAAATAGCATGAGTAGACTGTTCAGGGGATAGGAGAACGTTTTTGGGAGGCATCAGAAGCTTCTGAGCTAAACTCGCTTTGGGGAGCTCGGGAAGACTTCTAAATAGCCACTGAAATTGGTTATTTCTTTTTTGAGAGTGGACGTGAAGCCACGCTTCCTTTTCTGATAAACCGTCATGGGCACGGTGCCACTCATCCACTGGACAAGCTAGTGTCACGAGAAAGGGGGATTGCTTGGTCAGCGTTTGAGCGTAAGCTGGAAAAGTCTTTCCAGCAAGGTCTGGCACTGACGGAAGAGTTTGCTCAGAGAGTGATGCAAGTCCTCTGATCAAGATGTCCTGAGCGGTTTCTAAGCATATTTGTCGGCCTTCCGGATGCTCGCGAAGGAAATGACGTATTTTATGCGCTTCCAATGCCTCTTTAGAGAAGATCTCCAAGTTTGCTTTTTCTGCAATTATTTCTAGCCCAAGAAGGATCTCTGAAAGAACCATGGACCATTCCTTTGTTCCTTTCTTTGTTAGAAAGGCCCGAACACGAAATTGCTGAGGAAGTTCACTATGAGGGGAACGCTGGATAAAATCATACTCAATATCCTCTAAGAAACCACACTGTCTTAGGATAGAAACAAGTCCTCCCTTTGCTTTATGCATTAATAACTTTCCTAGAATCTCTTCTGGAGTCCATTGGTGTGACTTGTTATGTCCAGGTGAGGGACCGAGGGCCCATTCCAACTCTAAAACTCTTTCTTTTTGGGTGCAGACGTAGAGAAGGGAGGGCTCTTGCCCCCTGTAAAGGGAAGGAAGGCTCGTGTAGGTGGTTCCTTCTACAAAAAGGTCCTCTTGATGTGGGGAAGGAAACCTTTCAAAACAGCTGATGAGAAGAGGCTGCATCTGTTCGATAGCTAAAGGAGCATTGACAACCAAGAACATCCTATTCCCAACATAATTTCTCCGATGCCAATTTCTTAATATCTCCGCAGTCACACGGCTGAGATCTGTTTCTTTTCCTAGGCTGGCTTGGTGTAAGGGGTGTTCTGGAGAATAGACTTCCTCACGTGTCCACTGGATACGAAATCGATCGTCGTTTAGCCTTTCTGCGTGTTCTAAAGCAATTTCTTGCTTAGCAAGTTTCAGCTCTTCTGCACGAATACCTGGTTGCAATAAGGCTGTAGAGAACAAATCTAAACTCTCTTCAAAATGAGAAAGAGGAGAAGAAAGGCAGTATGAAGTGTAATCTTGCTCAACAGAGGCATCTAATTCAACTTGTTTGTCTCTTAAAAGCTTAAGAAGAGGCTGCTGCGTTACGTTCGTGTCTAAAAACACGGTATGCGTGAGCATATGAGCCAGACCAAACGTATCACAACGTGGACTGGCGTACCCTGACGAAACCGTCAATGTAAGATGACACCTATCGGCTAAGGGATCTGAAATTAAGACAAGACAGATGCCGTTTTTTAGACGGATACGCGACTCTTTCCTTTTTAGAATGTTGGAAGAGGATGCTTCTTGGACACTAATCTCTGTATGCACAGACGGTCCGAAACAAGATCCTTCTGAGGGTGTAATGTTTCCCCAGAGAAAGAAAATGGGGCAGAAACAGCAGCACATATGAACGAATCGCATAGTTTCTCCAGAAAATTGGTTCACCAAAAGAGCCCCTGGAAATATCCTTTTTTGATCGGAATTTCTGCAGTTAATTTGGATGAATTTTTTCTTATTCAAGCCATTGGTTCTGTGACTTGTATCACAGTGCCATAAGATGGACAAGCCCTGGAGAAAGGGATGTATTTGGAGAAATGCATTTCTGAAAGGTAGCTTAATGCTGAAAAAAGAAGGGAGACTGCGTATGTCTTGAGCCGGTTCTAGTCTGTTTTACTATGTAAGAATGAGAATTATTTTTTGTTAGAGTTGCCTGAAGAGGACGTTGTTGAAGAGGTGGTCAGGGAAATAGGAGTACCATTTCTGTCGGAGAAATAAAACCCGTGTGCTCCTAAATGATGATCGTCCGTATCGTTGTTCCAAATAAACTCTCCCCTCTCCCAACATGAGTCTGTTTCGATATGTCCCCATAGGGATGAGGTCGAGGACAGAGAGTCGTTAATAGCAGAAGATGCTTCTTCATGTGATGAGCAGTCCGTATCAGAATTCCGAATTGTATGTTCTGTTTTCGCCATGATTGGTTGAGAAAGGCTCGAGTTTAGGGCAATGACAATGGGAACATTGAGTGCGTTGTTATCTAAGGGACACCTCCAGAGGGGATTGATGTTGAAAGTCCATAGGGAAAATCCTGAGGGTAAAAGGACTAGATACGTATTAGAGTATAAAAGAGTTTTGTCCTTCGCAGGGTGCCATCTGATCAAGACCTCAGAGGTGCTTTCGGTATATGGTGAGGGAAAGCTCCAAGTAAGGGGGTTGATCTGGAAGAGAGAGGGCCTGGAAAAAGGGGGTATGGTGATGGGTCTGGTCGTGAGCCTCAAACCACTTTTAATGCTCAAAGCTTCCCAAGTATTAAAAAATTTGATGGCTGTGTAAGCCGTGTGAATTGAAGGGATAAATTTATAAAAGGTCTCGCTGTCCAAACTGGATTCCTTTAAATGTGGGTCATTCAGTAACTCTACCTTGGGCTTGCGTGGACATTCCCCTCTTTTAAGGTCGAGTTTTGGAAATTCGACGTCAATATGTAAAAGCCGTTCAGAACCGGTTTTTCCTAATATTACCGTGTTGCTTTTTCCAAGAAAGACAGATGGACAAAGACAGAATAGTGCATGAACAAGCCGCATAGTTGCTCCAGTCAGCGCGCGAAGGAGGAGGTTCGGAAGTCTCTGTAAATAAATCTTTTGAGATGATTTGGGCTCATGGCCCTTTATCGAGGTAACTAACAGTCCTATAGCATACTTCTTTTTTGTAAAAAAGTTTTTAATGGCCTTTGAGGCTTTACGAGCTGTTTGTTGTTGCCGAAGCAGGCAGAGTAATTGGACTTCCATCCATAGAGGAGATATAGAATCCTTGAGCACCTAAGACATAGTCATCTGTGTCAAAGTTCCATTCAAATTCTCCTCTCTCCCATTGGGCATCGCCAGAGAGTTCTCCCCATGTAGTATTTACTGCTGGTAGAGAAACAAGGGTGAAGCCGGTGGATGTGTTCTCTGTCGGTACAAAAGACGCTTCTGGGTCAACGTTATGCCAAACTATGGTTTTCGTATTGCTAAAGGTTGGGTCGACGAAACCCGATCCTGTAGTGATCGTGATGGCTGTATTAACATTATTGTCATCAATTTCTGAGTTCCAAATGTAACGGCTCAGTCTAAAAGTTGGTGCAACAAAATTGGAGCCTAGTGAGATAGCTGTCATGTTTCCATCAAGGAGGTTTTCGTCTACTGAACTGTTCCAAGGAAGGCTAGGTACAGCATTTGCACTGAAAGTGGGTTGGTTAAAGCCTGAAGCCATTGTGATCGTTAGAGGTGTGTTCAAAAGGTTTTCGTCTGATGATGTGTTCCAGTAGAAGTCGATGTCCGTTGTGGCATCTTGTGCGAACTGAATCCTTGTTATATCAGAGTCACGTTCTTGGTTAAAGAAGCCTCTCCTGACATTGGTCAACCATGGGTAGTCGTATCGGCTTAGAAGTTGAACGGTATTAATTCCTGTTCTTGGATAAGTTACAGATGAACTGCTGCCTAGTGTTATGACGTCTGTATCTAGGTTCCAGTTCGTATTATCTTCACTAGAGCTTGTGAGAGTAGTTTCTGTGAAGGTTCCATTTGTGCTAGTGGTCGTTATTCCTCCATTCATGACCAAATCTTGGTCTCCGTTCCAGTCAGAATTAATTGGAGAAGTAGCAGTGAGGTTGATAGCTGTTATACCCGAAATTGTATCGTTGTTACTGACAAGCTGAAGGGTGACACTATCTGAATCAGCATTCCAACCGCTTTCAACAGGGTTATGAGCTGTTAGACTGATTGCCGTTACACTTGTTATCTGGTCTGCATCTGTTATCCCTCCAAATGTGATTTCGTCAGCATCTACGTTCCAGAGTGAAGGTGCCACGCCTGTTGAAGGAGTCAGTGCGAAGCTTGCAAAGGTTGTTAGCATATCATCGTCAATTATTCCGCCCAGAATTGTTTCTTCTGTATCTAGGTTCCATGGCAATTGTCCGGATCTTTGAGGTAGAACGATGGCTCCCATAGCAGTCACAACTTCTTCGTCTGTTAGGCCTCCCAAGATCACGTTGTCTGTGTCTAGGTTCCAGATGCCCGAAGTTGCAGAAGCAGTTAATGAAGGAGTGGAGAAGGTGATAAGTAGGTCATCATTGACTAGACCACCGAAACTCATGGTGTTGACTTCAAAGTTCCATGTAGAGGGCGGACCGTGTGATGGTGCAGTCAGTTGGATAGATGCAAAGGAGGTAGTAGCGGCGTAATCTGATCCTCCGAGGGTTAAAAGATCAATATCTGAACCAGTGAAGAAGGAGGTGTTTGAAGCAGTTAGTTGAACCTCGGTTACTGAAGTGGAGAGTGTGTCATTCGTAGTACCACCAGTAACCATGTCTGCTGTATCTGCGTTCCATACAGGGAATGGGGATGATGTAGGGAGACTAATGGCCGTGATGCTAGTTAGGACCGTATCGTCTGTTCTTCCTCCTCTGGCAGAGAGATCGATGTCAAAGTTCCATAGAGGCATTGTAGGTGGTGTCAAGCTAATGGTTCCCACGCTAGTGAGAAGGTTGCCTGTTACACCGCCGGTAATCGTATCGTTTTCATTTGTGTTCCAGTCGGAATGAATCGTTCCAGTTGATGTGAGACTAAGGGAGGCAACGGTTGTGTCTAGGCTGCTGTCTGTTGTACCACCTTCTATCAAGAGGTCATTGTCGAGATTCCACGTCGTCTCAGAAGGGAGTGTTAACCTGATTGCCGCTACACTGATAGCAGAGCTGTTATCTCTGCCTCCCAGGATCATGTTGTCTGTGTCGAAGTTCCAAGTAAAGGCGGTGCCTACCGAAGGCAAGAGGACTTGCGTAAAGGAAATGAGTGTTGGATTTTCTGATCCTCCTAAGACTAGACTATCACTGTCCAAGTTCCATACGAATGAAGGGAACAGGATCCCTAAGTTAAGGCGTGTGACCTGAATCAGGAGATTATCGTCTGTCAGACCACCAAATGTTAAGAGGTCTGTGTCGTCTAGCCAACTGGAGATGCGTGAGGGCGTTAGGGTAACGGCTGTCATGGCTGTTGTAGAACTGCCTAGTTGTCCACCTGTGATCGATTCATCTACATCAGCGTTCCAGCTTGTTCTGGCTGGGCTTTCTGTGAGGTTGATAACCGTGAAGGTTGTGGGAGCAGTGTTGTCGATGCCTCCTAATACATGGCTATCGGAGTTTCCATTCCATCCAGAATTTATAGTGTTACCTGTTAAGCTAATAGCCGTTAGGCTCGTGAGGAGGCTGTCATCCGTTGTGCCGCCTAGGGTCAAGAGATCTGTGTCTTCTCTCCAAGTCGATGTACGTGATGCTGGAAGAATGACTTCTGCCACAGTTGTGACTGTTTCAGTCTCTTGACCGCCTAGAATCATTGTCAAGGTATCAGTGTTCCATGTGGTAGTAGTGTTCCAGGAGGCAATATTGCTTGCAATGAGTTGAATAGGTGTAAATGTTGTCGTATTTGTAGTTGTCGTACTGCCTAGGACGTTATCCTCGGTGTCTGCATTCCATGAGATAGCTGTCGTAGCACGCGAGGTGAGGCTGAGAGTTGCCATGCTTATACTTAGGCTATCGTCTGCAAGTCCACCAAATGTTAAGAGGTCAGTGTCTGACGACCAGCTTGTTGTGACAGATGGTGTCAGAGCAACAGCGTTGACAGTCATGAAGGAATTGCCACTCAGTCCTCCTTCGATCTCTCTGTTGGGGTCCCCATTCCAGGTCGAAGCGATCATGCTTGGTTCCGCGAGCTGAACAGCAGTAAACGTTGTTACGTCTGTGAATGAGAGGCCACCTCCTAGCATTCGATCCGTGTCGTTGTTCCAAACAGTAGTAGTTGCATTTCCTGCTGAGAGGCTGACTGGTGTGATGCTAGTTGTGAGACTATTATCCGTAGTACCACCTAGTGTGAGTAAGTCGATGTCTGCTACCCAACTCGTAGTAGGAGAAGCTGTGAGCGTAATGGTTGCCACACTCGTAAGGTTGGTGTTGTCTATCCCACCCAAGACAGCATGATCACTGTCCATGTTCCAGTAGAGATCTGTGGGCGATTCCGTCAAATTGACAGGAGTGATGACTGTAAGGTTACTGTGAGTGATGCCTCCGAAGAACATGGTATCTGTATCAACATTCCATGTAGAAAGGGTTACTATCGGTGGTGTTAATCTGACAGCTGTGACACTAGTCGTTATGCCGTCGTCCGTCGTTCCACCGAAGACAAAGAGGTCTGTATCCCTCACCCAACTCGTAGTAGGAGAAGCTGTAAGCGTAATGGTTGCCACACTCGCAAGGTTGGTGTTGTCTATCCCACCAAGGATAGTGGTGTCTGTATCAGCATTCCATGTAGAAGTGGTTGTGGGTATCAGGTTGATGGATGCTATGCTGGTTGTTAGGGCATCGTCAGTAAAGCCTCCCTTCACGAAGAGTAACGCATCTTTGTTCCATTCGAGGTAGCCTGATGATGTTGTTAGACTAATAGCTGTTACATTAGTTGATAGACTGCTGTCTGTTGTTCCGCCAAGCGTGAACAAGTCAGTATCCTCTACCCAATTAGTTGTAGAAGGTGCTGTGAGATAGATTTCGGTTATGCCTATCAAGTTGCTGTTATCTCTTCCACCGAAGATAGTGTTGTCACTGTCCAAGTTCCAATTGGAGGTGGGGGTTGGGGTAGCGAGACTGATTGGTGTGGTGCTTGTCAGGTCACTGTACGTCGTGCCTCCCGAGAGCATGCTGTTTGCCTCATCATTCCAGGTGGAGATGGTCATCGTAGCTTGTGTGAGGCTGACAGCTGCCACACTAGTTGTTACGCTATCGTTTGTGGTTCCACCCAGAACGAAGAGATCTGTATCTCCTGCCCAATTAGTTGTAGAAGGTGCTGTAAGCATGAGAGATGTCATGCTTATCCTTGAGAAGTTTGCATTGTTACCGAGGATCATAGTTTCGGGGTCGAAGTTCCATTCAGAGTATGGAGTGTAGAGCGACGGAGCTGGGAGAGTTGCTTCTGTGACTATTGTTGTATCTGCGTAGTTGACGCCACCTAGAACAGTTAAAGATGGATCTCTGTTCCATTGAGAATTCGTTGGTGTGGCTAGGGCCATGTTAAGGGGTGGCGCATGGGTCGTTTCTGCGTCGTCTATGATTCCACCAAGAGTGAGGAGGTCCGTATCCCTTAGCCAGTTCGAAGTAGGTGAGGCAATAAGGTTGATTGCTGTGAAGGTGGCAACGGAAGTATAGATTTGTCCTCCGAAGATCATCGTGTTCGCGTCAATATTCCATCTAGAGAGTGTCGTTGAGGCGACGGTCAGTTGAACTGGTGTGACTGTTGTTGTATTTGTAGGTTCGATGCCCCCTGCACTTCCTGTGACTGGATCGGCATTCCAACTAGAGAAGGTTTCCGAAGTTGAAGTTAGAGTAGTAGATGGCACACTTGTAAGTTGGTTATCGTCTGTTAAACCTCCAAAGGTGGCTCGATTGATACTCAAATGCCAAGTAGTTGTACCTGATGCTGTCAAACTAACAGCTACCATGTTTGTTATGTCTGTGTAGCTATCACCGCCTAAAACCATCGTGTCGAGATCAAAGTTCCAACTAGAGTAGGGGCCGAACAAGGAAGGTGTTGTGAGGCTTATCCCTGTAACTACTGTTGTATTTGTGTCGTTTACGCTACCTAGAACGGTGGAGGATAGATCGTTGTTCCATTGAGAGTTTATTGGTGTCGCTGTGCCCAAGTTGACAGATGGTACACTAGTTGTCTCTTCGTTATCTGTGATGCCGCCGAAAAGCATAAGGTCAGTGTCGACTAACCAGGATGAAACGGGTGAGGACCTGAGACCAATAGCGATAAAGGCCGTCGTAGAGCTGTTTTCTCCACCACCAGAAACCATGGTGTCAGGATCAATATTCCATCTGGAAAGGGTTGTAGAGGAGACCGTAAGTTGAGCTGGTGTGACTGTTGTTGTGTCTGTGTAGTTAATGCCGCCTGTTAGAGCTGTGATGGATGCTATGCTGGTTGTTAGGGCATCGTCAGTAAAGCCTCCCTTCACGAA
>NZ_QQBG01000021.1 GCF_003339615.1 Candidatus Similichlamydia laticola | reverse complement strand
AAGATGATTCATGCTTATCGAGATATTGATCGTGCATTGTGTGAGTATTGGCTAAATATGTCTGACGCTGACTACGCCATGCCTGCCCCTTTTCATATTTTTAATGAAATTTGGAGTTCTTTCAAAAAAGAATTAGCAAGATTTAATGCCTCTTCTGAAATGGATATCGAAAAAGTCAGGACACAATTAGATGCCTTAGGATCGCTTTTGTATTCTCGTTTTTTGCTAACGGATCTTTTGAAGGCCTACATCTCTCCTAAATCTTTTAAGGGGGCTCTTCGTGGGATAAGTGGTATGTTATCTTTACAAGATGCTCCCGCTCTTATTGGAAGGCATGTTGATGCTTTGAGTAGTGTCGTAGCTCCTTACAAAGAAGCAACACACTCGTACATACAAAAACTTAAGGATTTTACAAGTGATGCTGCTGACATTTTTGAGTCGGAAGGAAATTATATTGCACCTGTTTGGCGTGGTTTAAGTGCTCAAAGGACAATGAAGGAATTTTGGCTTTTTATCAGAACAATCCTTCAAGGAGGCAGAACCACATTGGGTGGGACAGTTGCTGAGAACGATATATATACTTTTACAGTAGGACAAGTTTATTTTCATGCTTTAAAGCTATTCAAGAGAGCTTATGCTGTTCAGATGGAGTTTCCAGATGGTCGGCCTCACTTTCATATTAGAGATTTTCAGTACGTTGTCAGTACTTTGCGTTCTTTATTATTCCGTATTACCTATCCATCTGGTCCAACTGAAGATCCCTCCAATGATTTTCCTGGATTCGTTAATGATTCTGCCTTCCCAGAAATTTGGGATAATTATCCATTGCTTGCCTTAGTGCGAGAAGTGCTGCTTGGTGCAGATTATTGGGCAGTTGGGACAGGGGTCTCTAAAGTGGATTCCGTTTGGACTGAGGAAAGGAGACAGGTGCTGTTCGAAAAGTTGTCTCTTTTTGAGAGGGCAGAGGAGTCGGAAAATTTCCCTGGGACTCGATCAACACTTGTGGCTGACTTAAGAGATGCATGGAAAGAATTAAGGGACATTGCTTCTTCTGGGTTTTCTCCATTAAGAAAAGAGATAGGCGACAGAACACATCGTGTTCATATTTCTGGAGAAAGAATGGAAGTGCTTAAGTCCACTTTTGACAGAGTTAAGTTTAAGATGATTCATGCTTATCGAGATATTGATCGTGCATTGTGTGAGGAACATACTCGTTTTACTGCTAGGCACTGGGCTCCAGGGTTGCCTGTTCAGGAAGGGGACCTGTTTCTCTTTGACAGTGTCTTTCATAAAGCAAAGTATACAGGTGAGACGGAATTTTCTAAGGCACCTTATTCCGGTTTATCTAATTATACGAGTAATTGGCAACAACCTACTTGGGAGCCAAACAAGTCATACAAAACTAATGATGTTGTTGTAGTCTCTTTTTTGAGGTCTTCGGGTATCAGTGATCCTCATGTTTATCGGGCTCGTAGACCTAACATAAATGTCTATCCTACCTATCTTTCATCCTTACATTCGATTAACCACGATACCATATACGATCTCACTCCTTGGGAGAATTTGACGCGAAACTGGGATGCGACTTTGAATGTAGGTGATAAACACTTCGCTCTTATAGAAGAGCACAATGGAACCAATCTTAGACTCAAAAGAACAGATCTGTGGACTTATGAAGCTCGTAGATTCATGAATCCTGACGCTCGTGCTTCAGCTGATGCGGATCCCGGAATTGCAGGTCTTTTGTCTGATAGTGATTCTTATGCTCGTCACCAATGGGGGACTAATATTAGAAAGCACGCTACAGCTTATACCTCGTCAGGAACAGATATCTCGGCAGGAAATATTGGAAGTTGGACTAGTTCTAGCGAATGGTCAACTAGAAGGGCTTTCATTCGCAATCGAGGAGAATCTGTCATTCCTTTGGTTCATTCAAAGGAATGGGGATTTTGGACTTATCCGCTCGATTTGTTTAGCTCGGCAAGTTTTCTCGTAAATGATTCCTTCTCAGAGTATAGAATCATTCCCAAGCCTACAGCGCTTTATCACTCTAGAAAATGGTTAAAAGAGAATTCTACATCTGGCACAAGTGCTTATTTGATTGGTGGAGATACAGTTGGAGAAGAAACAACTCATAATGTGTTTAACTTCGATTTTGCACATGCAGGTTCATCACTAGCAAAATATGGTGTAGCTACATTGCAGTTATTAGAAATGTTTTTCTTTTCTTCAACCTATAATTATTTACAGAATGAATGGGCTCGCATCACCCTTTCCCCAGCAAGCTCTGCTGCTTTTGGCTACATCGAGTCAACTAGGTATAATGATCTCGATTATGGCTTTCAGCAAACTATTGCAGCAAATCTCTATGAAACATTTGCTGTCTTTGAAAGAAGTCCATATGTAAATAGTCCCGATGATCTTGAAAATTATCAATGGAAAAAACGTTTTAGAGCTGTCTTGGAGGCGAATGGGAGGGCAGCTATGAGTTTGCTGAACACAATTCTCTTTGCTATAAAAGATGATGATTTTTTCTTTGAATCATTTAAAGATAATGTCATTGCAGAATGTGAGCGCATTAGGTGGAAATCTTTGCTAAGAATATCCAATGTGCTAACAGATTTGTTGTCTGCAACTGTGCAGAATCAGAGTGAACAAGAAACTGTAACTGCGGAAGAAGTTCGTTTATTAGCACGTCTCCTAGCATTATTAATGGGCATTATTATGTCTGTTTTATCGGGAGATGATCGTATTAAATCAGCTGTTTTTTATGACGATGGCGTATTGAAATTTGATAACAGTATACTAGACTCTGTGTTTATCAAAGAGTCAGATGCTGAGGTTATCATTCAGAGAGGTATTAATATGGCCATAGATTTGATTTCTCGAAAAGAAAGTCAAAAACCATTAGCAGATTCTACCCTAGCCATCAATTTTGTCTCTGATCTGCAAGTTGCAAATGGAAATTTTTCTATGCAAATTTCAAAGATAAATCAGGATGAGCGGTTTTTCTACCTCAATGAACAACGAGTTTAATTTTATGAAGACGAAAGAAAAGAAAAAAAAACAATCCACTAAAAATCAATATAGCAGTTTCCTAGGAGGAGAAGGTATCGATGCAGTTACCTTGGAGAAGTTCTTTCAGTCTGCTTCTGCTCAGAAGACGACAAATGCACCCTCTCTCAAAGAGCTAATTGGAGTGATTCAAACCCTCCCTCCTTTATATGAGTCCGTTGATCTTTCTCAAGAAAAGGTTGAGAGCATTTATGCGTTGGGATACCAAGCTTATGAGCAGGGGCGTTATGAAGATGCTATTAAGCACTTTAGGTTAGCTTATATGTTGGACTCTAGAAATGATAAATATCTTTTTTCTCTTGGCTTGGCCCTAGAAAAAAACAAAGATTTTTTTCAGGCAACTACTGCTTATCAGTTTTGGTCCTCTTTCCATCCTGAGTCTCCTTTTGGACACTTTAGGACAGGAATCTGCTTTTTGGAGATGGAAGATATTGCATCTGCAAAGTCCTTTTTCCAAGAGTCTCTTTCCCTATCCAAAGTAAACAACGATTTTTCTCCTATCTATGAGCGTACTCTTCTCTACATAAGCGGTCTCGAAGGATAAGAACAGACTTCTTTACTGATTTCTTTCAGCTCGAGACTTTTATGTTCAACTTGTCCGGTAAGCTCTTTTAAATCGTCAAAATGTGGCAATAAGCTTGTCTGTGCCTTTTTAAGCAACCTATTGAAGTGTTCAACAACTCCTTCGATGCTTTTTCCTAAGCCAGATACATTTTGTAAGAAAAGGGAAAGGATTTTTAGAATATCCATTGTTTTTTTACGAATTAATTCACTATTTTCAGCGTTTTTGTGTTGTGACCAACACATAGAAATCGTTGTGAGCAGGCCGATAAGGGTAGAAGGGGTAGAAAGAATAACGTTTTGAAGAGCGGCCCATTCTAACAGTGAAGGATCGCTTTCCATTGCTGCCCCAAGCAGGGAATCAGTAGGGAAGAAGATAATAACAAAGACGGGTGTAAGCTGTATATCCCAATAATCCCTTTTGATGACATTTTGGACATGTTTTTTGATCTGAGAAGCATGTTCTTTCAGTTTAGACTTTTTCTGTGGTTCTTCCATCTTCGAGATGTCAAGGAGCTCTTGAATTGGTGTTTTTGCATCAATGACAATAGACTTATTTCCTGGGAGCTTGATAGTTAAATCCGGTCTTTTTTTTCCATCTTTTTCTCTTTCTTGCTCATCGAAATCGCAGTAGGGGACCAGTCCACAAATTTCGACAATTCTTTTTAGGCGAAGCTCTCCCCATCTGCCTTTAAGATTTGGATTCTTAAGTACATCACGTAATTCTTTTGTTTCTTGCTGCAGAGCTAGACAATGATGGACTTGCGACTTGATTTGTTCTGTTAGACGGTTACAGTTTGTAATCCAAGCTTCTTGGGAAGAGTATTGGGATGATTTGAGCTGTTCTAATTCTTTTTGAACAGGTTGCAGTAGATGCTTGATTAAGAGTTCTTTTTTGTTCCAATCCTGTCTGTCTTGTTCTGCGATTGTGTTCCAGTGTGCCTTAAATTGATGAAAAAGAGACTCTTGTGCCGTTCGAAGAGTTTGATCAGAAAGCTTTTTCAGTTGCATCTCTAGTTCATTGCGAATGAGTTCCCTTTCTCTTTCTAAGGTTGCCCGGAGAGCTTTTAGGCTTTCAAGTTCTTCTTGTTGTCTTAAAATGGCTGTTTTTTGTTCTTCGCAAAGGCTTTCTCTTGTGGCTAACCTTTCCTGTAAGACCGCTAATGTAACTTCTGTTTCTCGTAAAGAGGATTCCAAGCTAGACTTTTTTTTCAAAAGCCTCAGAAAACAGGCCCAAGATAGAACCTGTAGAAAACAACATAATAGAAAGCTCATGTCTTTCTTGTATCTATAACTCTTGATTTTTTCTCTGTCTCAGATTACCACTCCGCGAGAAATCGGATTAAGCTGAAAGTCCATTCCTTGCAGGGAGGTAGAGATGATGGCTTTAGAGAGTTTGATGAGGTACGCGCAATGGGTCTATGCCATGATCCTCAGGACAAATTACGTTGATTTGATCAAGGATCTCGCCATCTTCTCACTGGTTATCGTCAGTTTCCGTGTCATTGAGTTCATTGTCCAGTTTTTTTCGAAGCGGGTTCGTTCAGAATGGTTTCATCATGTCCTTGAGTCTCCTATGGGACATGTTCTCCCTTTTTTGAGAGCACTCATTCTTTATCTGACGTGTAAAGAGTTACAATTTACCTATTGGCTCGATAGGCCTATTTCTTTTGGGTTATGGTTTCTTATCTTTTTTCGAGGTTGTTCTCTTGCTGTTTCTCTCCTTGTGGGTCTGCTTAAGAGATTGATTAGGAGAAACTACAAAGCAGCCGAAGAAGATCTCATTGGACCAATTACGATGATTGTTAAAATTGTCGTTTGGTCTGTCGGTGCTGTTCTTGCTCTAGATAATTTGAATTTTAATATTACGGCACTTGTTACCGGACTAGGCGTAGGAGGCTTGGCTATTGCTTTTGCTTCTCAGAAGGTATTAGGAGATATTTTCAATTTTTTCGTCTTAACGTTGGATGTGCCCTTTCAAGTTGGAGATACGATTAGGGCAGGAGATCAAGTGGGGACTGTTGAGTATGTGGGCATTAAAACGACCCACGTTCGATCTGTCTCAGGAGAACTCCTTGTCATGCCGAATTCTTCTTTGACTTCGATTTGCTTGCAAAATTTTAAAAGAATGAGTCGAAGAAGGTCTTTTTTAGAGTTTACGATCTCTCCTGAGACAGAAGTCGAAAAGATAAAAGGGATACAAGCCTTTTGTGAGAAAACTCTAGGAGAATTTGAGAATGTCCAGATGGAATACGCCGTTATTACCAGTCTTAAAGGAAGTGGTTGGACCTTTCGTGTTGTCTTTTATGTCTTATCAAAAGATTACAATACGTTTATTCATGTTAATCATGCCTTCTTTCTTCGGCTACTTGAGCATTTTGAGAAAGAAAACGTTTTTCTACGCTTTACCTAGGTTTCCATCGACTATAGACTTCGGCCACTACGTAGAGGATAGCTAACAATAAGGAAGTGGAAGCAGTGGGGGGGGTATTGGTGTGTAGGCTAATAAAGAGTCCAAAAAGAGAAGAGAAGGCGCTAATGTAAAAGGTGCATGCTATCGAAGAGGGAATGTTTTTTCTAATGATTTTTCCGGCAGCCAATGCAGGAAGATGGAGAAATGCCATGACAAGCAACCCTCCAAAGATAATCGTAAGGGTAGAGACTGTGATAGAAAGAAAGACCATCAAGAGAAAATCCAACTTTTTAGTAGAAATTCCTTGAAGAGAGGCAAGGTCTTCCTCCACAATTTTGCAAAGGATTTGTTTGTGGAAAAAAGAGGAGAAAAGGAGGACAGACGAGCTCAAGATGAAAAGTCGTTTGATTTGTCCATTGGAGACCCACAAAATGTTTCCCAACATGTAACGATTTAGCTCTTGTCCTCCTGAAGGGGTCTTGGAAAGAAGAACTAATCCAATAGCACTACAGCTTACCCATATGGCGGTAGCCATAGCTTCTTGGTTGGCTGTATTCTTTTTGCCGGCTGTAGCAAGGAGAAAACCATTAAAAATAGAAAGAAAGAGACAGGTAATTCCAGGAGATAGCCACTGTATCTGATGAACCTTTTGCAGATAAATACTTAGCCCTATGCCTGCAATTAAGGCATGAGAAAGGGCAGCTGCAATGTTAGATAATCTGCTGAAGACAACGTAGTTTCCTATTATACTTGTGCAAAAACTGCATCCAATTGCGGCCAGAACGGCTCTTAGGAAAAAGGGGCTCTTTAATCCGACATTTGTAATTGAATTGAAGCTTCTCTTACCTCTCTAACTTGTAGAATAAGGTCACTGATTGCTTCTTCCAGACGAAATTGTAAAATAATCAAGTTAGCTAATCTTTCTTTTCCTTTTGCCTTAAGAAGAGCAGCAAAAGCATCTAGTAACTTTTCTACCAAATCTCTTATGGAAATAAGAGGTTCAGTTGGGCTGGGTTCACTCATTCTTCTCAAGCGAGAGAATAAGTCCCGCTCTTTCCGAGCCGCAGTAATCTGAGCTGCCAATGTTGACGGAGTAGTTCCTTCAGGATCAACAAGTGCCTCTAATGCCTGCAAATCGCTCAAGGATACTTTTTCAATTTCGTCCAAGGTATAGACACTCTTACTTGGAATAACATAATGCGGGGTATCTATTGGTCCAGCTACAAATCCATCGTCTTCATCATGATTAGGAATGGTGGGCTGCCATTTTTGTTTAATTTCGCTACTAGAAGACATAAGAAAATTAATAAATAGAATTAAAGGAATGCACGAAGTAACCGATTGATACTTCCGTACTCACTTAGGTTGCTTCCTGTCCAAGCGAGTGATAGACTCTGTACTCATCAGCGATGAAAACGAAATGAAAAATCTTAGGTACAGATATGGGAGAACTGCATTTTCTTCTTGTCCAGAAAGAAGAGATCACAAGGCCAAAGTGCACCTTCAGCCATTATATACATCGCATAACAGGCATGCCTATTTATCACCTTGCTTCTGAGGACGATGAGAATACATTTGCTATTTTCTTACACACTCCACCAAAAGATTCTAAAGGAACCATTCACATTTTGGAGCACATGGTTCTAGCAGGATCAAGAAAATATCCTATTTCTGACCCTTTCTTTTCTTTAAGCAAAAGAAACTTTCCAACTTGCTGCAATGCTTTTGTTGGAGATGATTACACTTGTTTTTTCGCATCTTCTAAGATTGCTTCTGACTTCTACCGTATTTTTGACGTCTATCTTGATGCTGTTTTTCATCCCTGCTTGAAAAAGGAAGTTTTTCTGAGAGAGGCGTACCGCCTAGAAATGGACGGAGAGAAATGGGAGGCGAAGGGTATTGTCTTTAACGAAATGAAAGGTGATCGCGCCAAACCAGAAACAATCCTCTGGGAATCTTTGAAGGCTCAACTTTTTCCAGACACGCATTACGCCTTTGACCCAGGAGGAATACCCCTCTCCATCTTAGAACTCTCTCATGAAGAGGTCTGCACCTACCATCGAGAGCACTACGGTCTGGAACAAGCAATTCTCTGCTTCTATGGAAATATCCCTATTGAAAGACATTTGGCCTTCCTGGAAAAGAACATTTTCCAAAGCATTCCCCAGAAAACCAGAACTCCAGTTACGAAACCGGCCTCTATCTCCACGATCCCTTACACCACTGTGGCATACCCAGGGGAGAAAAATCAAGCTGAACAAATCTTTGGAATGGCATGGGTCTTAGGGCAAGTGAAAGATCCCTCTCTCTCCGTTTTAGCACACATTTTTGAAAAACTCTTAGTGGGTCACGACGGAGCCCTTCTCTCAGAGAAGCTCCTTGAAAGTGGTTTTTGTATTCAAGCTTCCGGATCGGTTACCGAGGATTTAGCCTACGTTGTCTTCATGATAGAATTGTACGGCGTTGAGGAACACTCTGCTCATAAATGTGAAAAAATAGTCCTTGATTATTTACAAGAGATCCAAAACGGTCCCATTCCTCTGCACCAAATAGAATGTGCTAAAAACCAACTGTTGGCAGAACGCTTAGAAATCACAGCAGACTGGGCCTCCTATGGATTAGAACTCCTCCTCAGGGGAGCTATTCCTTCTCTTTGGGGAGGACAATTTTCAGACTTCATCTCTGCTGAGCCCGTTTTGGCTTCACTAGACGCTTTATCAGAAGGGATGATTCAAAAAAACATTGGAACAAGGCTCTTAGGGAAGATTCCAAGGGCAAGTACTTTACTGGTTCCAGAAAGCAACCTAAACATTGCCCACGAAACCGCGCTCTCTCTCCTCATTGAAGAAAAAGTCTCCAAACTAGACGCAAAGGACTGGAAAGAAAACGAAAAATACTTATCTAAACTTGGACGATTACAAAATGAACCAGGAGACGAAAGTTGTCTCCCAGAAACCCCCCTTTCCGAAATTGAAGAAAAGCTGCCTTACAGTGACTGGAAACCCTTAGAATCTTCTAAAAACACACACACCCTTTATCTCGAAGCCCAAACAAACGGTTTTGTCTACCTCGATCTTTTCTTTCCTATTACAGACTCTTCTATTCAGCTTTCTCAGCTTGCCGCCTGGGCAGAAATTTTAACAAAAAACGGCAGTACTGGAAAAACGGCATTGGAACGTGTCCAAAAGATTGAACGTTTTACCTCTTCTTTTGAAACAAGTCTCGTGATTTTGCCTTGTTGGCCCCAATC
This sequence comes from Candidatus Similichlamydia laticola, assembly GCF_003339615.1. Taxonomy (GTDB): domain Bacteria; phylum Chlamydiota; class Chlamydiia; order Chlamydiales; family Parilichlamydiaceae; genus Similichlamydia; species Similichlamydia laticola. The sequence goes on along the minus strand of NZ_QQBG01000021.1, from coordinate 21,271 downwards.
CCCTACACAGATCCAAGCCTTTTTACAATTACATGTAGGTTGTTTCGAGCAGCATTTAGAGGAAGCGGTTGACCTCATTGTAGAAACAAGAGACGCCGTTACATTCAAAGACGAAGAACGGTCCCAACAAATTTTGTCTCAATTGGTCAGCGATACCTCTATGCAAATGTCTGAACGAGCCCACCATTACGTCGAACAATTATCGTGTGCCCCAAGAAATTTAGTGGCTCGTTTAGAAAGTTATACGAACGGTTGGCATGCATACGAAACAACTCGTCTCCTTCACAAACAAGGCATGCCCCAGTCTATTCTGAAACAAGGATTCCGGTTATTACAACGTGGACCTTCCGACATCATGATCTGTTGCGAAAGAAATAGCCTTGATCGACTTGACCATTATTTGAAGCGCCTTGAAGCAGACGAGTCCTTTTCTAACGAAGCACTAAAAGTGGATTTAGCTCTTTATCCCCTTGCTACCACAACTCTTTTCTGGCCTACATCTGTCCATCATCACGCAGCTTCCATGCCTATCGAAGAAAATCTCTGTTCTAAAACTATTACCCAACTCTGGGCAGCTTTTTTGAAAGGTGAAAGATTAATCCCAGACATCCGAGAGAAAGGAGGGGCCTACGGAGCTTCAGCAACATATAAGACGGACTGGAACTCTTTGGTGTTTAGCTCTTACCGAGATCCCCAAGTCAAAGAGACACTCCACGTCTTTCAATCCCTTTTTCGCAGTATCCCCTCAGATCTGCTAACGGAAGCTACCCTTCGCAATGCGAAAAGAGAAGCGCTAAAAAAAGAAGAGTGCCCCATCTTCCCAGAAATGAGAGGATTTCATACATGGTACCAAAACAAAACGGGTCTCTCCTACGAAAAACGTTGCCTAGAAAGATCTCAACTCCTTCATGAAACACGAGAAAAACTTTTAGCAGATCTGGAGCGCCAGCTCCTGTTCTGGAGAAACAAAAATCTTGAGCCGCAGATTTCTAGTTTTTCGCCTAAGTTATAGAGGGCAAATACATGGGACAAGAGTGCACCGCATCACTTATGAATGATTTTCTTAAACAGAAAATCCATAAAATAGCCTCCATGTGGGAAACGTGGGTTCGCTATACAGAAAAAAATGACAAATCTCTTGAACAAAAAAGAAAGGAGTGGATCAGAGATTCTTTGAACTACTCTCTTGGCTCTACATTCGAGATCGGACACGATATAACAAAAAATAAGAGATTAACTTGGGCACATAATCAAAAGACGGCCCATCAATTTCCTGCTGTCTGTTTCTACCTACCTCTAGAAGAGGGACTCTCTCTCAGAAATAAAAAACAAGAAACTTATTTCTTTTGGGGAATACTACTTGCCCTTCAAGTGATTCAATGGACAAAGGATCCTTCTTTTTGTAGAGTGTTCTGGATTTTGGAAGAGCGAACAAAGGGGGAAACATCTACTCCCCAATTCGCCTTGCAAAAGTTGTCTTTAAAGGGAAAATTTTACCATGGATTGGTCTTAGATAAAGGCGCTGAGAGCCCAACAAAGCAAGAGACGTGGGCTTCTCGTTTTCTTGACTGCTCCGATCCTGAACTTATCTTGAACTCGGAAACAGACATGGCCCGATCTTTCGCACAGAATGGTCATAGGATGATCGGATGTCGTCTTCAAGAGACGTTGTGCACAACAAAGGAAGAGGATAGTCTTTGTCTAACCAACGCGGAACGTATTGGTTCGTTCCTAATCAGAATGTTATCTGGGCTAGGTCGATCCTCGATCGACTTGCCTCGTTGATATTCACTACACTCTTTTGGAGGACGTATGGTTGAAAATCGTTTGAGGAGGTCACATGTCATCGCTACTCTCTGTGCATGTTCCCTAGGACTTCCCTTTGCCCTTGGAAATTATTTGTTTGGAGTTCGTGCAGAAGCAGTGCACAAAGATCTGCACTCAAGGCGAACTGATTCGGGTTCTTTGTTGAAACAGGTTTCCAACTGTATTTCTTCTATCACGAAAGAATCCATTCCAGCTGTTGTCTCTGTACGTTGTTACAGTACTTCCCCTGATCCGTATCATCCCGATGGGCAAAAGGATATTCCTCCAGAAATGATGTATGAAGAATTCATTAATCGTTTTTTTGGATTGCCTATGGGGCCTCCTGGAAAGCAGAAGCCGTCCCCTTTTCGTAGACAGGCCCCTCCAGAAAAGGTGGAACCTTACCTTTTTGCATTCGGCTCAGGTTTCATTATTCACGAATCGGGCTACACCGTGACCAATGCACACGTTGTAAAAAATGCGGATAAGATTGCAGTTCTCCTTTACGGAGAAGAAAAAGAACGAGAGGCTCAACTTGTTGGTGTCGATGCTGATACAGACTTGGCCGTCATCAAGGTCGAAGGATCAAACTTCCCTTATTTAGAACTAGGGGACTCAGATCAACTCCAAATTGGTGAGATGGTCATTGCCATAGGGAATGCCCATCAATGGACACACTCTGTGACCATGGGTGTAGTCAGCGCAAAGGGAAGAGAAAATTTGAACCTCAATCTGATTGAGGAATACATCCAAACAGATGCCGCTATTAACTTAGGGAACTCTGGTGGACCTCTTTTAGATGTGGATGGAAAGGTCGTAGGTGTGAACACTGCCTTTGCAAGTAATAACGGCAGCGGTTCTATTGGTATTGGTTTTGCCATCCCGAGTAATTTGACACGCAGTATTACACAGCAATTGATTGAGGAGGGCGTCGTACGGAGAGGCTTTCTTGGTGTCTTAATCAAAGAAATGACACCAACAACAGCAGAAGCTTACGGATTAGATAAACCAGAGGGTTTTATTATTACGGAAATCATGGAAGGTTCTGCTGCTCAGAGGTCTGGGATGGCAGTTGGGGACGTTTTGTTAAGAGTTAACGGACGCACCATTAAGAACTTCCAACAACTAAGAAAGATTTTCTCTATTCACAAGCCTGGATCTGAGGTTACCGTTACCCTTTTCCGAGATGGCAAACTAATAGATGTAACCGTTGTCTTAGACGCTGACAATCAAATCACGACAGATGGAGCTCAAAATATTAATGAACTCGGTCTTCTCCTAGAGAATCACGAATTGATCTTGGACAACGGCAAGAAAGAATTTTGTGTTCGCGTCAAGGAAGTTGCGCCCGAGAGCCCAGCAGCCAAAAGTGGTATTAACCTCGGTGACCTGATCATCTTACTCGATCTAAACAAGGTACATAATGTTCTCGACTTCAAGAGAAAACTAGCAACACGAGAAGCAGGAAAGCAGAATATCTTGCTCCTCGTTGCCGATCCTACAGGAAAAAATCGTCGTAACGTTATCCTCCCTTCAAAGAAATAGGGACTCTATCTCCTCTTTTATTCCGGCAGCCTGTGCCAGATCGTAAGGTGTTTGACCTTTTCGGTCTGGTATGTCTGCACGGATGCCTTTTATTCGACTTAACGCTCGAATACTCAAAACAAAACCTTTGGCCGCGCAAAGATGTAGGGCAGTCTGCCCTTCACTATTTTGAAGATTGACATCTTCTGGGGCCACAGACAAAAGCAGTTCTAAACAGGCAACAGAATCTTGCTGAGCTGCCAAATGGAGAGGCAAAGAACCAAGTAAATCTTGCTGGATACGAGTTTGGGGTTGTGATTCCAAAATCTTATTAGCCATAGTTGGTCTATTGGCAAGACACGCCTCGTGCAAAGGAGAAGAGCCTTTTTTATCTTTAACAAGAAAATTGGCGCCTGCCTTCCAAAGAAGATCAAAACAGCCTTTCTCACCCAAGCGAACAGCCAAATGGACTGGAGTAACACCTTGACAATCTGCCTCATCTAAAGAGGGTCTCCTCTCATGAGCAAGAATCCTCTCTAAAACTTTGGGATTCCGCCCTTGAACAGCCGCATGAATGAGATTTTTTCCAGAAAGGTTAGTCTGGAGGAGAGCTGGCTCTATCTTTTCTGAAGGGACATGCTCCAAAAAGGACTCCACGCAATCAAAATGCCCTAGTTCACAAGCAAGATGAAGGGGTGTTCTAAAACAAAGATCTTTAGTCAGAAGAGGAGCACCAAAAGAGCAGAGCATCTCGACCAAACGAGCCTGGTTTCTTTCCACCGCTAAATGCAGGGGAGCCTTCTTATCGACGGTCAAGCGAGAAGAATCAGCTTTCTCCCTTAGCAAGGTCTCTACCGTATCAACAGACCCTTGCATAATAGCCAGGTGCAGGGCCGTCTGCCCAAGTGAATCGGCTGAATTAATGTGCGCAGCGTGATCAATAAGTAACTGGACCAGATCGAACTTATTTTCATCTATAGCAATGTGGAGAGGAGATTTTCCCATTGCATTCTTTCTGTCTGGATCGGCCCCCTTAGCGAGTAAATGAGAACATACAGACATATTCCCAGCTCTTACACCAAGATGAAGAGGTGTTTCTCCGACAAAATCAGGGTTGTTCACGTAAAAGCCTAAGGAAATCAAATAGTTAGCCAAATCGGCGCCATTATGGAGAGCAGCATAATGGAGTAAAGATTGCCCTGCACGATTGGTCTCTTTAAGAAAGCGTTCTGAACGCAATTTCCTTACACCTAAAATGGCTTCTAGAAAGGATCGACAACCTAAACGAGCTGCTAAAAAAAGAGGGGATTCTGAAAAACGGTCTTGTTGGAGAGGATCTGCTCCAGAGTCGAGAAGCAAAAGCATCAAAGATAAGTTTCGAGAGAGAGTAGCAGAATGGAAAGCCGTACGTCCCTTTCGATTCTGTGCCGAGTAAGACAAGCCTTTTTCAATGAGAAATTCAACTGCTTCTATATCTCCATTAAGGGCAGCAAGATGAAGCAAGCTGTTGCCATAGCGATCGACTCCCATTAAGGACCATCCTAGCTCAGTAGAAGCAACCGAGAGAAAAGAAAAAAAGCCAAGATGCGTTGCCTCTCTCAGAGAAAATTCTTTCTTCTCTAGGCTTTGAGCAAGCTCCAAACACCTTTTCCTACGGTCTCCTTCTGAAAGAGAAAAAGAGTGAAAGCCTACTTCCTGAAGAGGCCCTAGTTGCAAAAACTTTCCCAGGCCTCCTCTCATTTCTTTTAAACATTTTGTCAGGAAACAATTCGCATCTTCTGCGCTTCCTAATCCTTCTTCTCTTTCCAAAAAAGACTGAAGGTGGACAGCAGAAGAGATATCCCAAGTTTCAGGCTTAAGACGAGCCCAGAAGGGTTCAAGTACAGACAGATGGCCCAGGAAAAACTCCGGATCATCAGCAAGGGTCCCTAAAAAGAGCCTCTGAAAAAAGGCAGAATCTGCAAAGTGACCGAAAAGGTAAGCCCGGCTATCCCCGTAAAGAACATCCCGAAAGGAGACTTTTACGTGATCAACCAAAACAACTCCTCTACCTGTCTCGATCGTGCGAAAGAATACGCAAAGCGTACCAGAACATCGTAATCAGATTAGCATACATACCCAAGGCTGCCATCAATGCCAACTTATGTACCTCACCTCCGTCCTTCATAGACAAGCGAGAGTTCCACTCTTGAATCTTCTGAGCTTCGAACATAGTTAAGCCCATGAAAAGAGCTAGGCCACAGTAAGCAAGAATAAGCTGGAAGGAAGAGACGCTCCCAAAAAAAGAGAAGACTACAGACAACAAAGTCAGTCCAACGAAACCCATCAAGGCAAAAGAAAGCAACACGCCTAAATTAGTTAAATCAGACCGGGTATAACGCCCATACAAGGCAGAGGCAATGAACATCGCAGAGGCAGAACAAAAGGCCACCCAGACCGCGGAGCCATACCCTATACGAACAAACAAAGGGAGGACTGACCCGAAGAAGAAACCCTCACAAATAGAGTAGACAACGAAACAAGTAGAAAGAGCAGCGGCAGATAACCTCTCCAGATTGTAACGAATATACAAGCTAATCCCCAATGTCGCAGCAGTCCAAACCCACCACAAAGAGGCGACCTTGACGTACAAGCCAGTGGCATACATACCATATGCGACCGAAGCTGTTATGGCCAAACCTGCAGCAACCCAGCCATAGACATAGGAAGCAAAAGTCCCCGCCTTGTCCAAAAAAGAATGACGCTGATTTGAGTGTTGCTCGCCTAGACGCATGAGGTCCTCCCCAAGGATGTCGTTGTAAAACTTATATCAGGATCGGATAATCGGAAGAAGTAAAACCCTTCCCTGCATGAAATCCAACCCAACAAGTTGTACTACTAAACCTAATTTTCATAAACTGGCTGCAATTCTTCGTGACAAGCACGCTTGCTCTTGTCCCTTTTGGCAAAGGGTCTTTCGTCGTTTGTTTCGGGACTTTGTTTTGTAGATCGATTCCTTGGCCATTTAGAGTTTTCATTGCAAGTCGTGACAAAAAGATAAAGGATGTCATTTCTTTCGGAAACTATGGCTACCCCTAAAGTAGAATCTTTCTACTCGTATCAAACTGAACTCAAATGATTAGTTACTTTGCAAAGCGAACATAGAAAATATGGAAAACAGGGCCACTTACAAAGTTTATAATGCAACCGCGTACGGTCTATCTGTTGATCACTTGCCTAGAGCAGCGATGAGTGTTTTTTCTCGCCTGGAGAGCGCTGGTTTTTTGGTCTATTTAGTCGGTGGCTGCGTTCGAGACCTGCTCTTACAGTCGCAACCAAAGGATTTCGACTTTGCTACTTCTGCAAGGCCTGACCAAGTTCGTTCTCTCTTTCGTTCCAATTCCCGTATTGTCGGCAGAAGATTTCCTCTAGCACACATCAGAATGCAACACGCCATCTTCGAAGTGTCCACCTTCCGAGCTGGAAACGATTCCAACTCCTTGATCATTCGGGATAATCAGTGGGGAACACCCGAAGAAGACGCTCTCCGGAGAGATCTGACAATCAACTCCCTTTTTTATCATCCTACTTCTGGGGAGATTATCGACTATTCGGGTGGAATGAAAGACCTTTTTCGAAAGAAACTATCTGTCATTGGAGATCCAGAATCACGCTTTTTGCAAGACCCTGTGCGGATGATCCGTATCCTTAAGCTGCAATCCAAGTTAGAGAATTTCTCTATTCCTCTCAAAATCAAACAGGCAATCAAACGCTGTTCTGGAGAAATTGAAAAAAGCTCCACCGCCCGGGTCCTCGAGGAGATCCTGAGAGGACTAGAGTCTGGCCATGCCTTTACCTTTTTTGAGCTGTTGAGCCGATATGGACTCCTAAAAAATATCTTTCCTCTTCTTGAGAAGACACTGAAAAAACACAAAGAGCTCAACGGCTCTCTTCTGAGAGCTATTGACCGTTTTTCTGCACAATTTCCAGGAAAGACAATCCCAAGAAGCGTTCTCCTTGCAACCCTCTCCCTTCCCCTTATTTTAGACTCCGAGAACAAAGACGTAGAGGCTTCTTTTGATACTCTTTTCAAAGGGAATTACCCAATTCCACACAAACTTAAGGCATCCAGCTTGCAAATTCTCCGCTTACACAAAGCCATGGCAACTCCAACGAAAAGATCGGTAGAGTCGATCGCTCATGCCGAAAACTTCATTCCAGCGGTTCAACTCTTGGCCATTCGAACCATGATGGACGACAAGCTGGAACCTGCTCTCCTCTATTGGAAGAAAGTCCAAGATGTCCTGGTTGAAAACGAATTTTAAACCGACTATTAGACGTCTAGCCTTCCTGAGAGAGCGCCTCGGTCCCTTCCACAGTTCTCGTCCTTCGAACCAAGCGTCCCTTTGGTCCTTTACGAACAAAGAGTTGCTCTCCGCGGTAAAAGCCGCAAGAAGAGCACACAATATGTCCAGGAACTAGAGCTTGGCACTGCCTACACTGGTTCGACTGAACAGGTTTTAAGGCATCGTGAGCCCTACGAGTATTCTTTCTCGCATTAGAGTGTCGATTTCTTGGGACTGCCATGAACTATCTCCTCAGACAAAGACCACATCCAGATGAGGCCCCACCACCGTCAAGAACACAACCAAAAGCGAATCAGGGAAAGCAAACGAAAATGTTCAAAGGGCCAAATCGGACGCCCATTCTAACATGAGAAGAACCATTTTACCAGATCGTGTTCCTTGTTCCTCTAAAGTTATTAAATTTTTTATAGAAAAACTCTCAGAGAAGCTACTAAACTGACCTGGAGGGGCCCATTCTTGAAATAAAGTCTCCCCTTCACGTTTACGAACATGGTTTAATAACAGCTAGGAGCAGTTATTTGGATCCAGTAAGAAGGCCGAACCCCAGCAAGTATCTCGAGATAATGATGGAGTCATCACAGATATATGGAAGAAATTTTATTAAACGTAGAGTGCAAAGAGACACGCTGCGCACATCTCAAAAATGGACAGTTGCACAACCTAATCATTGAACGAAAGAGCGGGCGCTCCCTAACAGGAAATATTTATCGAGGACGCATTACCAATTTACTACACAATATCCAGTCTGCCTTTGTTGATATCGGAGAAGAGGAGAATGGTTTCATCCATTTGGCTGACGCGATTGAGAACAACACAAAGATTCTTCAAATTGAGCAGGAGAACACTCAGATCGAGTCCGAGAGTGGAAATGGGACCCAGGGTTTGCGCGTGGGACAATGGATCATTGTCCAAGTCATTAAAGAACCTATTCGAGCAAAAGGAGCAAGACTTACCTCCTTTATCACTTTGGCCGGTCGCTATGTGGCATTGTTGCCTACATCTAAACAGAGAAGTATTTCTAAAAAGATCACGCAGCCTCATATTCGAGCACGCCTTAGTCGATTCATCAAAGAGCTCAATATCCCCTCCTCAATGGGGATCATTTGTAGAACGGCAAGCAAATCGGTTACCAAAGAAGCCTTAGAAGAGGAAGTAGCAGATCTCATCGCACAATGGGAGAAGATTGTCGCTACTTTTAAGTCTCAAAAGCGAACACTTTGCCTTTATCGAGGACTAGATCTCGTTAAAAGAACAGTCTTGTACGCCCTAGAAAGGCGTTTTCAAAGGATCCTTGCCGATGAGTATAGTACTTATCAAACTTGTCAAAGTCTTTTGAACAAATATGGTAAAGAACAGCCTCTTAAAATTGAGTTTTATCGAGATCGCATCCCCATGTTCGAGCGCTTTGGAGTAGAGAGAGAGATTGAAAAAACACTGAAAAAAAAGATCTGGCTTCCTAGTGGGGGATACATTTTCTTTGAAACGACTGAAGCCATGCATACCATCGATGTTAACTCAGGCAGAAGCTTTGACAAGGCCCCCCATCCTAATTTGGAAGAAACACTTGTCCGGATCAACCTAGAAGCAGCTGAAGAAGCAAGTCGTCAGCTGCGCTTACGCAACATCGGTGGCATTATTATATGTGATTTCATCGACATGACCCTCCCATCAAATCAGAAAAGAATTTTGGATAGATTGAAAGAATGCATGCAATCTGACCCAGCAAAGTGTTCCATTCTGAATATGAGTCGATTTGGAACAGTACAGATGACTCGACAGAGGCTGAGGGAGTCATTAGCACAAACTATGCTTGTTCCTTGCCCTTACTGCCAAGGAGCAAGTTGTATCAAGAGCAATGAAACGGTTTCCATTGAGATAGAAAGAACTCTGAAAAGAGTTTTGTCCTGGTACGAAGGCTCTTCACTTAAATTACTCTGCCATCCAGAGGTTAAAGACTATTTGGAAGAAGTCGACAAGAATGCGCTCGTTCAAACAACAAAAAAAAGAAATATTCACTTAGAAATCGAGGTCGACGATGCCCTCCATCTCAACGATTTTGTACTAGTCAACCCACAGAACGGGGAGATTTTGACCTGAATGAGGAGAGAACAAGCCAATTTTTAGGCTCTCTCTATTTTCCGCCAATCGATATGTACTTGCCCACTTTGACAAGATGGGCGAATTTCATGAATTTTAATCGATACACGACAAGTCGCGGCTTCATGCCGAGAAAAATTTCTAAGAAATTTTCTATGTTGGCAAAAAAAGAAGGCATTCGACGCTTTTCCACTTGTCCTGGGAGATTTAGTACTATTCAAAGTTCCGAGTGGAGATTATGATCCTCGTGCTTTTCCCTTGTCTCTAGTGGGCATGGAAGCTAGTTCGGTGCAAGCTGTTCTTATACCTCTACCTATAGATCTTACTGGACCGAAATAAAATTGCTCGATTATGTGATCTTCAAACTTGCCAAGTCCTGCAAGCCAATTTGCTTTGCAAAACTCAAGGAGGTCGCCTGTGACTTATTTGCCCGATACACGAAGAAGATTGGGAAAGATATTTTCTTTCTTTCTCTTCTCGTCTTCCATTAGCTTTTGTACCCAGTCTCCACTGCTTCGAGCTGTTCCAGCTGTACAGCAAGTCGGCACTGTCGTTTACAGTTCAGCCACAATTGGACACGACCTCGCAAACGTGAGCGACCTATACTTTATCCAAATGGTGGGGTTAAAGGGAGCACTGGTCAAAACAACTTCAACGGCTTTAACAGCTAGTTTCAGACTTCGATTAATTCAGAAGCACCCGTTTTCTGTACGCGTCAACCGCAGTGCCGTTAGCCATGCAGCTGTTACAGCGACCGTCTTCATCATTGGGAAACAATCGTGGTTTTCCACCTGGCTAACAGGAGTCACAGGAGATGGAGGGACAGCCAGGCTTGGAACTTGTGCTGGGGGACCAGTCCTCGACATCAACATGGGCACTGGGGACGAAGCAACTGCTTGTACACATTTGGGAGAGTTCTTCACTAGCCTTCGAAATGCTACTATCGCTGATGGAGACTTCACGACCCATTACGCTTTGATGAGCACCCAGGGAAGGGCGGGCACCGGGTCTCTTCAGCCCCCTGCTGCTGCACAAGCCTTTTTTACTGCTTTTGGCATGGATAAGTTTGTCGCCTTCTCTACTACCCAAACAACACCCATCCCTATCATCGGTTGCCCTGAATATTTTCTCCACTTGACCCAAGCCAACTTAACTGCGAGTCTAGGTCAGTCAGCCTTAGACAAATGGCAAAATGATTGCGCAGGGCACTTCGTTGCCATTGGAAACTACACGCCAGCTGACATGGCCGGCTTTCTTATCAACCTGCTTTCCAGAGCTATTTTAGAGAGCACACCGGGTATTAATCAAAACTTGGCAGGAAGTGCCTGCAATAGTATCCGTGGTGATATCGCAACAACGAACGGATCCAACACAGAGATGGTTCCAGTTGGGGTCTTTGACTGCGGACCAGCAGATGCAATCGGTCTAGCCGCTGCTGCTGTTCTCAAAATGAAATTCTCGGATGCGGCTCAAAACCTCGCTGGAGCAGTCTTTGAAACGAAGTGGAACGTCATCGGAGGCCGGGCACTCTTTTGTGTTCAACTGAAGGACGGTGGTCCAACGTTTCTGACCGGAAAAAACCGTTATGGTGCTTTACTCGATACAGCCGCCAACGCTAAGACAACCTATAGCAACCAAGCAACTATGAGATCGAAGCTCTTTTCTGATTGGGTTGCAGCGGTGGGAAGTCAACAAGCTGATAGAAGACCTGGAGGAAACGACGGTTTGGCCTCGAACCAGGATGGCTATCTGGATTGGTTCACCTGCATGATGGGAGCGGAACAAAGCACTAAAGCTGCCATCACCAAAGCATCGGCCTCCACAACACAAACAGATAAAGATGATTTCGCTGATGACGTGGCTGATCGTATTGGAGCTGCCTTACTTGAATCCAGAACAGGAACCAATCCAAACGCTGGGCTATTCAATGTTTACAACTTCATTGGTAGTGGATCTTAGTAAAAGATTTTTCAAATTTATCTTACATAAAAAGGCCTCCATTTCAGAGGCCTTTTTTGTTTCATTTTGCATCATTAGTCCAGAATAGTGTAATGATGCCCCCTTCAATCCTATGGAGGTAGCTATGTCTCGTTTTTTTCTTTTTTTTTCGCTTATTTGTCTTACTTCTTTGACTTATGCATTGGACGATCATATTCGAGAACAGATTAACCAGCTTGTTCTCATGGACATGCAAGGCATCACTTGTCCAGATTCTCAGCAAAACACGGAACGAGTCACTCCGATGGCATCGGATAGGGCAATGGGCTTGGCAGCACAAACGAGTATCCTGCGGCCTCTTTCCCCCTCTAAGCAATCTGGACCAAAACTAAGAATGGTTCAGAAAATGCCACAGCATAAGTAATCTGCCTGCATTTCTGTCTTAGCACAAACTTTTTAAGAAATATTTTAGAATTTTTTCTCAATAGAGGGAGACATGATGAACCGACATCGAATTCTCTGCCTGTTTGTGTTTCTACTTTTACCCTCTGTTCCAGAATCGGTTTTTCGCCCTTATCGGGCTGCTCCCCAATTGCTAAGACATCGTCGGTGTGCCTATGCCTTACGAAGCGAACAAGTCAACTATTCAGCTTTCTTACCAACAACTCATGTCATTTCTATACCGGGTATGCGTATTCGTTCGATTGCGCTCAAACCAGGCCTCCTTCCCTTTTACACTGCACGGATATTAGCTAAAGTTTCACAATGTCTCAGAGCCAGTAACAACTTAAGAGGGACAGCTTTATTAGCTTTGACCACAAAATGCATTATCAGACAGAGCTGGCTAACCCAATGGTGGGCCGATAAACAAAAACCGCATCTTGTGCTTACTGCAAGCGGTATCGGATTAGACGCACAGCACTCAAGACTGGACGGTCTTCACGACCAACTCTGTGGTTTTTTTACTTCTTTGAAGGAAGCCTCCATACAAAGCGAAGAAGTCAACACGGCCAAGCAAACCCTACTGGACGAAGCTAATCTCACGATGCAATCTACTCCTAACGTCATAGCCTGCCATATTTTTGACTGTTTTATGGCTAACCCCACCTTGGCTAGATTAGACCAAGATGAGGAGGCCAATGTCAGAGGGATCCCCTATCATGCTCTCAATCAACTCCATTTACCGAGCATGACAACAGAAGAAGTAGACGAAGTCATACAAGATTGGTCAAGGGCTCCATTTGAGATTTTCCTTGTAACAAAAGATGATTCACATTCCGTCGAAGATATTCTTGATGCATTTATAACCCTTTGGGAAACGCAATTGCCCCGAACAGACGCTCCTCTTTCCTTTCCCAAAACATCTTTTCCTACAAATGGAACATGTGTCCATTTCTCTTGCTCTGGATCTACATTGGAAATGGTTCCCTTACTCGTCATTAACCTAGGTCCTTTGAGTCCTAAAAGTTTGGTCGCTGCCGAATTTATCGGTGCTCATCTTTCTAATTACAATGCGATACCCAACTTATTTTTTGATTGTGATTGGGCACCTTGTGCAGGTTGTACTATCGTAATGATAAAAGTACGACACGCCCCCTCCATTCACAGACTAGAAGATGGAACAAACAGATTAATGCTTCTGCAGAGAACTGCAGAACAGTTTGATTCGCTGTTCCTTTCTCACTATCTCGAGGGTGCCTTACCAGAAAACTGGAGAACATTTCTTGGAGAAAGAGAAGAAAGACGCAACTTTGAAACATGGGGCCAAAACCTCAATCGAAATCCAGCCGAGCGCTATATAGATTGGATCACCACTCTTTTCGAAAAAGAGTCAGTCTTTGCAAAACTTTCCACTCTTGAACAGGAGTCTTTACGCTCTGACCAAGTTAACGGGACTCTTTATCAAGAAGTGTTCTACCTGATCAAATCTTCCTTAATCACAGGCAAGAAACGATTCGATATTTGGAACTTCATTGGATCCCAACATGTTGAATAAGTGTTAACTAAAAAACGAAGGACTGACGAAATGAAAAAGAATAAATATCTGAGCCTTTTCCTCCTTCCTTCTGTTTTGCCTCTCTGTCAAGCAAAACACACAATTCCCCTAAAGAGGAACACTATCCTGTTTTATGGCAACATCCCGTACACAACAGAAACGAAATTTATCACTGAAAATGCTCACAAATATTACAACAAAATTAGAACAATTAAATTTCCTGGCATTCGGTTTCATACGATTCAATTCAATGGAAGAATGGGACGCAAAGTTTTTCGAATTCTCTTTAAAACAAACTATTGCTTGAGAGCAGAAGCTGACTACAAGTATACAACTATTTGTTCCATAACAATGAAGATGTTAATGCAACAGAGTTGGGTTCAACCTTGGGCCTTAGGAGCTTCTGCTAAATCAATTATGACTGTATCTGGACCAGGATTTGATGGAAGCAGCGTCCAAACTTCTGATTTGCACTACCAAATTATGCCCATCATGACTGGTCTAAAAACAGCGACTCTCTCTCAAGCAGAATTAAACAAAATGAAAAACAGCTTCATGACCCATGCTGAAAAGACTATGCACAGAACTCCACAATACGTAGCCGAGAGGATGCTCCATCGTTTCATAGAAACACCTTCTACAGCTAATCTTTTACAAGCACATGCATTCCCAGAAATCCGTGGTATTCCCTCTCAAGCTTTTAACAAAAGGTACGCCAATAACGTTTCCCTGAAAGAATGTAGCGAAATCATACAAGATTGCCTACAGGCCCCTTTAGAAATCTTTTTCATGGACCGGACAGAACCTACCGCTGGAGACCTCATTGATGCGCTTAAACCCGTTTGGGAAAATATAAGACCAGATACTCGTTATAAACTTGCACAGTCACAATCTGGATTTACAACGAAGGGAACGACAACTTTAATTAGTTGTTACGGAGGATCTCTCACCGAAATGGTCCCTGTTCTTGCCGTCAATTTAGGGAAGTTATCCCCAATTAGCCTCATAGCAGCAGATATCATCTGCACACAATTTGATCTCTACGCACATCCCAATGACGAAGCCTCTGAATCTCGACCTACCTATGATTGTGTTTGGGGGCCCTGCGGGGGATGTGCCCTTGTTATGATTCAACTTGCAGATGCTCCTCATATGACAAGCGGTAATCGCGTCAATCATCTCGGAATCATCCAGAACGCTTTTCAGTGTTTCAAGAAGAATATGTCAAAATCTGATATTGCAAATAACTTACTCTCATCTTGGTCCGAATCCTTAGGCATTCACCAAAAAATCAGAGACCTCGACCAGTGGACAGAAGCTAGTCCTAATAGAATTGAAGGTTATATGGAGTGGATGGTTGATATGTACGGTTTCGAACACGTTTTTTACGACCTTACTCTGTTAGCTTATGAGATAAACAAAGAAGGAATGCTTCATACATTGGATCAAGATATCTACGATATCATCCAAGATTCTTTTTCGGAAGATTGCCGTCGGTTTGATATTTGGTTATTCAGAGGAGTGTAACAGACTTGCACATACATAAATGGATTTTTTTTCTTCTCACAATCTGTACAGGCACATCTCATTCAATTATATTTCGATCAGCACAAAGTATACAGACTTATAACAACACTGCATATATAGCAGAAACAAGGTTTGTTAAGAGGTCTGGAATCTTTAGAGAAGCACGCATTGTTGAAGTAGCAGGTATACGAGTAGTCTTTCTCTTTGCATATGCGAACATGTCACATATTGGAGTGAGATTTATCTACAAAACAAATTATTCTCTCAGAGCCCGTTCCAGTTATAAAAATATTCTTCTCTCTTGTGTTGTTACAAGGATCATTTTAAACCAAACGTGGCTAGCCAACATTTGGTCCTCTGCAATTTACAGCAAGATATTTATGTCTACAGGTGGCCCTGGCTTTCACTCCATGTTCACCTCTCTATCTTCGATCAGTGATCTTGTAAAAAGCATATCAGCAGGTTTAAAAACAGCAACAATCTCGAGTACCGAGTTGTCGGCAATAAAAACCCAATTTTCCAATGCGAACTCTTCTCTGAGCAACACGCCTAGCTCTGTAGCAGATGCAACCATATTGGGGCTTGTTTCCTTGCCTGATACAGTAAACTTGGCACCAGCTCATTCTCTAGGAGAAATAAGGGGGATCCCTCACCAAGGAATTAGTTCTATTTACATTAATGAACTCACGACACAAGCCTGTGAACAGGCTCTTTCAGACTGGGAAAGGGCCCCAATAGAATGCCTTATAGTGGATGACGTGCGTCATTCCGATCAGTCAATCATAGACGCTATCAAACCATTATGGGAAATACAACTTCCTAAAACGGATTACGTAACTAACGGAAAAAACGTAGGTTTCACGACTACTGGACATGAGACAATCATTCGGTGCTCAGGTGGAACAGCAGGTGATATTTGTCCTCTTCTCACAATCAATCTAGGCCCCTTGTCCCCAATCACGCTTATTGCTGCTGATCTTGTTCTCACAAAATTTAGCATCTACGCGAACATAAGAAGTACCTTTAACCAAGCTATTCCCTATCAGCTCTATTGGGCTCCTTGTGGAGGGTGTGCTGTTGTCATGATCCGTTTAGGCAGTGGAGTGCCCACAACTATTTCAGGGATTAATCATCTGGGTATTCTTCGGTTATCCTCTCAGCAGTTTGTCAGGAACTTTACTCTTCAAGAGATCTCTAATAATTTACTCTCTAATTGGAGTAACTCTTTGGGAGCAAACCAGGAGATTAGAAACCTATGGGCCTGGACTACGGCCTCAACGATATCAACTTATGGAAAAATAATTGAGTGGTGGCTAGAAATGTTTGGTGTTGAGTCTGCATTTGATAGCCTGAATGTATTGGCCACAGAAATTAATGCAGGATCCGTCCCGCAAAATTTATACCAAGATATTTATGAGACCATTAAAAACGCCTTTTTACCTTCACTCAGAAACTTTGAGATTTGGCATTTCCTGTCCGATTAAATGAAGATTTAGTGCATTAAAATAATTAGTCTAGCTTTCTTCCTAGAAAGCTCTAAGTAATAGCCATAGAATTAGATGAACTTGTCAACAAATCAGACCCTAGCTATTCAATATAACTAGACTAGCTCTAACACCTAGGATCGTCCTCCTACTCGACACGAATTAAAACTCTAAAAATTAGGTTCTCAAGACAATCAAAGCTCTGAAAGAATTTTGAATTCAAGGAGAGTGTTTTTGAAAAGATGTATCTGCTTTCTTTTTTGTTTTTTCTTTATCGTGAGCGAATCACAAACCAGCTATCACCTATTACGATCCATCACCGCCCCCTCTATACGAGAGGGTGTAGCCTTTACAGAAGAGACGAAACAAGTAGACCATACCAATGTAGTTCGTTTAATTCGCCCTGCGTATACGATTGGCATGCGAATGAGTCTGGTCCACTCGCCCACATATCCCTCCTCATTGAAACGCCTTATCACAATATTCAAAACAAAGTTCTCTCTTAGAGCAGGAAGTTCCTTCCAAAAGATATTATCAGCCATTGTAACCAATAAAATCATCGAACGGCAAAGCTGGATTGCTTCTTTTATAAGTGGTGATCTTGGTTTCAGAATTTTTCAAACCTCTGCTGGACTCGCTATAATTAAGTCTTCAGCGAGCACTATTACGCTAGCAAATGAACACGCTAGCTTTTCAGAAAGCTTAGAGAGCACAACGGTCTCTCAGGCAGAATTAACGGCCGTAGCAGCTTACTTTCGCAATGCTTCTGTTACAAGTCTGCTCCAATCGCCAGACCAACTTGTAACCGGTGTGTTAAACAAATTTTCTGGGAATCCCAGTAGGGTTCACTTCCATCAAGATAACGTGCAATACTCAAGCCTAATAGCCGATCCTAAGGAGATCCCCTTTCAAGGAATAGTGAGCCTTTTTATTGACTCTGTTACCTTGGATATGTGTCAAGCTTACATGGCAGATATACGCATTTGCCCAATTGAACTCGCTCTTATGTGCACAGTCGATCTCACGGCCTCTAATTGTATCTATGACTATCACAGAACGCTTATTAGACACTTCCCATGGTCTAATCATAAAATGATTGCCAATACACTTGGCTATACAACCCAGGGAATGGAAACAGTCATCCCTTGTCAAGGGGGAAACAGTGGAGACATGGCTCCTATTTTGGTCATCAACCTGGGACCACTATCTAATGCAAGTCTCATCGCAGCTGATCTTGTCTGTACACAATTCGCCACCTATGCCAATGCAACAGGCAGCCTGCAAAACTCAGGAGTGACCTACCGCTGCGAATGGTCACCTCGAGGAGGGTGTGCCATTGTCATGATCGGTTTGGCAAGTAGTTCTCCAGCAAGACTCTCAAACCAGATAAATCGATTAGGTATGCTACGAACAGCTTTCGATCACTTCCGGACCAATTTCTCCTTGCAAGAAATATCAAATAATCTTTTGTCAAATTGGACCAACTCCTTAGGCACTAACCAATCTGTCAGAGATCTTTGGCGATGGATTCCGGGGGGCCAAGGAATCCTCACTTTTCTAGAGTGGTGGATTGAAATATTCGGAGTAGAAAGTTCATTTTATGATCTCAAACGCCTCTCCACAAATCCTCCAACAGGAACAGCAGCCACGGAATTGTATAGAGACGTCCATAACATCATTCAAAAGAGCTTCTTAGCAACAGAACACCTTTTCGACTTTTGGATTTTCCAAAAAGAAGACTCAGCTTAACACCTCCAGAGTCTTGGACCTATAAGGCAAATACCCAAGCACGACTCCACCATAGCAAGAGATTTTTGAGCACTGGGGAGTCCGCTGCTACGTGAATCTTCAGGTTCCTCCTGATGGGGATTTGCTCCACTTGTCAACAAATCAAACTCTAGATATGCCGAAATCAAAGCTATCGAGGTGAATCATGCGAGTCGCAACGTATCTCACAAAGGGTGTATGTTTTTTGACATTCTGCCTACACTGTTCATTGGTCGCTTGGGCAACTACAGAACCAATCCAACCTGGAGAAGAACAAGTAGAAACCTACACAACTAGTGACTCCATGCTTACACCAACGGGGTATTGCGACATCGTCCGTGTCCTTCGCTCAAGCGGTCTGACGATTCGCTTCCTACAAGCCAATTCTAGATTAGCTAAAAAAGCTGCAAGGGTTATCTTTAAAGTTAACCACAGCCTCCGGGCGGGTGCGCACTACAGGTACGTCACCCTTTATAGCACGTTGATGAAGATGCTCCTAGCCCAAAGCTGGTCAACAGAATGGTGGTCAAGACCGGAGAATGTAAACAGTAAAGCTATTTTGACAACTTCGTGACCTGCCTTTGATGGCTATCATGAAAGCCTTGAACTTCTTCATACGCAATTTGCCCCACTTCTCGAGGGCATCAGAACGGCATCCTTTTCTCCCTCTGAGCTTAGCGCCGTAACGACACAAATTATGAGGCAAGCAAGAAGGGTGCTTTGGAACACACCAGAAGAAGTCTCTCTTCGGGCGCTCTCCAGACTAAACGCATCCCCAAAAAACTTTGGCCTTGAGAAACAAGAGATCTTGCCCGAAATGAGAGGAATTCCTTGCTATGGTATCGATGATCTTTACGTGCCCACATTCTCCTCTCTACTTGAGTTTGAAGACGAATTGGCCGAATGGCAACAGGCCCCTGTAGAGGTACTATTTTGTAGCAATTTTCCCGAAGAAGACAGTCAAATATGGAACGCTTTCAGCATGTTCGCTCGTCCAACGACTGTAGAAAATCATGTTTTATCTGACTCAAGAGCTGGATTTACGACAACCGGGAGATCCTACGTTGTCCCCTGTACAAAAAGCTACTCTGACCAATCTATTCCTATTCTCACTATTAATCTCGGGCAACTGAATGCAACCAGCCTCATTGCCGCTGACCTATTGTGCACACAGTTCGAAAGTTACGTGGAATCTTCCCCTCTCTTCACAGGGCAAAGCACATCCTATGACGCTTTTTGGGCTCCTTGTGGTGGATGTGCTCTTGTGATGATTCGGATACAAAGGACAAGGCCACCCGAAGAACAGCACATGAACAGCCTTGAGTTAGCTCGAGAATCTTTAGAGACCTTCAAAGAACAACTCACTCTGGACGATATTAGAGATAATCTCTCAAATGATTGGTCTAGATCATTAGGAGAAAACCAAAGAAACAAGGACTTGCATATCTGGGGCTTTTCCGGGTTATTTGACTTATCCGCAACGTGGGACTGGTTGACAGATACGTATGGCTGTGAAGATGCATTTTATCAACTAGGAAGATTAGGAAGGCGCATTTTAGCTGGACAATCCTCTGAGACCGTCAGTCAAGAGGTGTATGATTTACTGCAAGAGAGGTGTTCTCTGTCTACACGTTATTTTGATATTTGGCTTTTCCAACAACACAGAGCATAGGCCATCAAACGGACGAATTGTGTCTTGTGTTTGACCAAACAATACGACAAAGAAGAAGCGTATCTCCCTTTTTTAAAGGGTTAGTACCGCTTCTTCTGTTGTTGACTACGACCGTAGAAGCTAATCGTCTTCCCTTTCAGGAAGGAGGCGTTTTCTACACTGAATCGACTTACACGCTCGATGGTAAACAAGAGCCCACTCTCTACTTGCTGCAGCTCTTCGGGATTCGCTTACGTTATCTGAGCTACTCGAGCGAGAAGTCAACAGCCCTTGTTCGCTCTATTTCCAGAATGCAATACTTTCCGCGCTACGGGTGCGACGAAAAATGGATAGTATTTTCTAGAATGTTCTTAGAGATCATTCGTACTCAAAGTTGGTATTCCAATGGATGGGCACTTGTAGGATCAATAGGATTGACTTCTGCTGGACCTTACTTAGAAATAAAATGCTCTTGTCTCGAAGAAACCTTGCAACCTATGCAACAGTTCTATTCCCAAATAAAATATAACGTTTTTTCGAAAGAAGAAATAGAACATCAAAAACAGAAGGAACAATCTTGGATTGAAACGACATGGAGCACCCTTTCCGTAGAAAGGGAAGCCGAAGCTATTTTCCTACGTGCTACAAGCATTCCACACCGAACTATGGAATTTCATGAGTATGATCTTCCACTTCCTATTCGACATTTTTATGCTTCGTATAGTCAGCAACTCACATGCAAAGACATACAACTTTTCCAAAGAGATTGGGCCCTTTCCCCTTTAGAAGTCATTTGTATCGGAAACACCCATGAGACAAAAGAAAACTTGCTGAAAAGCATACACTTGTTGGTTAATGCCGTTCCAACGCGTGTTCACTCCTCTCGCCTCGTATCTTACTGTCGCTTTGACCTTTTAGGTGGATTAAGAGCGGACTTTTTCTGCCCGTCAAGTCAAGCAATCCAAAATGTGCCCCTCTTTCTCCTTTGTCTAGGACCCATTACAGAATACAGCATCATAGCAGCAGATTTGCTCGCACGCCTACTCGGCAATCCACTCCCTGGAGAACCTTTTTTATATCAGGCAGGATGGACAATCTGTAGCGGATGTGTTCTTTTTATACTCAGGGTTGCTCC
>NZ_QQBG01000020.1 GCF_003339615.1 Candidatus Similichlamydia laticola | reverse complement strand
CTGCATCCAATTGCGGCCAGAACGGCTCTTAGGAAAAAGGGGCTCTTTAATCCGAAAAGTTCATTCCAAGTCATGCATGTTTTCCCATTAGAAAAAAGTGAGAAGACAGATCTTTTTTTTGCATCTTGCACCCTCTACACTGCAAGCAGAGGTAATCTGTGCAAATTTCCTGCAAAAGTTCTAGATCGTGGGATGCAACGATCATAACGATTGTCTCTCTCATTTTTTTGAGAAGATCAAAAACAGCTCGTTTCGATGCGGTGTCAGTGTTAGCCGTCGGCTCGTCAAGAAGGAGAATATCGGGTTTATGCACGATGGCTCGTGCTAACGCTGCACGCTGCAATTGGCCACCTGATAAATCATAGACCCTTTCTTTTTCCTGCTGTAGCAGATGGACTGCGGCTAACGCTTCCCTAGCTGCTTGGATTTGGCAATGGGACAAGGCCCAGCCCATTGAAGCTTGATCAGGATGTCCCATGGCGACGAATTCGAGGGTAGAGAGGGGGATCTGGGTATGCCTTTCGGTAAATTGAGCGACATATCCGATACGGTTTTTAACGCTGTATCGTTCAATGGTTCCGTGTGTTGGCTTACGTAGGCCACTCAAAATTTGGATGAGAGATGTTTTCCCACCTCCGTTAGGGCCTATGAGGCCTAAGGGATTTCCTAGATGGACCTCGAAGGAAATTTGGGACAAGATCATTCTTTCTACCCGGAAGGAAAGGTTAGACACGAGTACGTAGGGGAAGCCTTTATGGTTCATCTTAAGTCGGATCCGCTTTTTTGGAGGCAAGCGCTTCTGCTAATCCTTCCAATGCACCTAAGATGTCTTCGGCACATGGATCTAGCAAAAAGGTTGGGAGCTCTAAACGTTCTGCAAGAGCAAGGCCGAGATCTTCATAATGACCCTTGATGAGGACAACTAAACAGGGATGTAGGCTTTCTGCTTCTTCCACGATTTTTTCGAGATGGCAAAAAGAGGGTTCATGGCCATGCGCATCGAAGGACAAGGAGGTGAGCTGAAATTCTTCACAGAAATAACCCAAAGCATCGTGCGAACAAAGCAACACTTTTGAGAAACTTTTTTCAAGAGAAGAAGCGATTCGAGCTTGACTGGTCGAAATGGTTTCCAAAACCTGTGCCAAGTTTTCCCCAATGGTCTCTTCTGCTGCTGGAGAAAGAAGCATAAGCTGTTGCGCTATTAACTGGACTTGCTCTTTTAAACGAGCAGGACTGAGCCAAAGATGAAGATCTCCTTCTCGAAGACCTTGTAGAGAGGTTCGGAGGTCGACATAGACAACAGTTTCCGGGAGAAGATCAGAAACCTTTTCTTCAAAACCGCTGCCTATTCCAAACCAGACACTTGCATCGTTTATCAAATTCACCTTATCAGGGGGCAGAGAGGAAAGATGATGATGGTTCCCTTGCTCGCATAAGCAGGCGATTTCGTGAGCTCCTCCTGAGAGCTGTGTTAAGAAGGGAAGATAGGGCGGAATTGTTACGATAACCTCTTGTGCCGAGAGCAGGCTTCCAAGATGCCAAAAAGCAGTGAATAGTAACACAGACAAATAGCGAGTTTTGTCTTTGCATCTGGGGTTCTTAGCGGACATCAAGGCTTCCTAGTTCTCCCCCTCGAAGGGGGCAAATTGTATCATAAGCTTAGAAGGTCATTCTACCTCTTCTTGAGTGAAATTTTGTCTGTTCGTAGAATCGTCCGGGCCAGGGGGAGAAGTGTCCGAGAGGCCGAAGGAGCACGATTGGAAATCGTGTATGCGCCACAAGCGTATCATGGGTTCGAATCCCATCTTCTCCGATCAGATAGCCCATTTAGGCAGGGCACTTTTGGTGTAATGCCTTTCTTGTTTGTGTTTTTAAGTGGTAGATATTACGCGTAAATTTTTCACTTCGTCGTATGCCGTTGCTTCAGGGATTCTCACTTTAGTGAAGGGGTGACCCGTGACGCAGTTTTTTCAGGCAAGAGGACCCTGAACTGAGTGAAGAATCTTTGATTAGGGAGGTCTTTGTTTTATGTCGTTGCGTCCGGAAGAGATTGAGAAGTTCAAGCTTGTTCTTCTCGATATGCGTGCTCGTTTGACAAAAATTCTTCAGGGATCGACCCAAGAGGTTCGGGTTCCTGATGAGACAAGGGGCTATTCTCAGCATCAAGCTGATGAAGGTTCCCACGATTTAGATCGTGCCATTAGTGTTGAAATGACTGTTAAAGAATTCGCCCTTTTGGGGAGGATCAACCGGGCCTTGGAAAAGATTGAGGAGGGGTCGTATGGTATTTGCGATATCTCTGGAGAGCCGATCCCTTTTGCTCGTTTGGAGGCCGTTCCCTATGCTGTTACCACGGTGAAGTCTCAAGCAGAGTTAGAGCAGGCAACCGAAAAGCAGCAGAGAATGTTCTAGCTATAGTCCTGAGCAGAGTCTTTCCTTCACGCAAGGGCATTGTAGTTGGTTATGAAGGTGTGTTTTTCCAAGTGTTTCAATGCGGGGTGTGCTTTTGGTCTTCTTTCTGGTCAGGCGAGGTTTCTTCTTTTTTGGCGTCTCCTAGGACTTTTTCTGTTTGCTATTTTGTTTAAGCATTCTTCTGGTTGCTATCGTAAATTGTTGGCTCTTTTCGCCTGGACAGGAGCTATGGGAAATTTCCTAGACTCTTTGCGCTACGGTGGCGTCCTCGACTTTTGGGAAATATCGTTTGGCCCCTTTGCTTTGAGCTTCAATTTTTCTGACCTTCTCTTGTCCCTCTCTTGTGGAGTCCTCCTTGTACAAAGTTTTCTGAAAAGAAAAATAACTAGTTCTGAACGAAATGACTGATTCTGAGACTTTTTTATCCGATCGGCCTTGGTTAACGAGTGCGCATAATCCAAAGTTAAAAAGCGCAGTTAGGCTGAAGAATCGCCGTTATCGAAAAAAGACAGAAAGTTTTTTAGTAGAGGGATTCAGAGAGCTATCTCGATACTTAGAGGGTTTGAAAAAAGGTCATTTAGGTTTTTTACCACCTGTAACTTTACTGTTTTGCAAAGAACTCTTTTTGGGTGGCAACGAAATAGATCTACTGCAGGCTTTTGCTGCTTTGGGAACCGAAGTTTTTCATGTGCCTGCTCATTTGTTTTCGTCACTTCTCTCGCATCGCGATCGACCAGATGGATTGCTTGCTATCGCCCCTATTCCGAAAAGAGATCTTTTCTCTTGGAACCCTGACTACATCTCTCGTATTGCTGTTTTGGATCAAATTGAAAAACCTGGAAATTTAGGTGCTATACTGAGAAGCGCCGATGCTGCGGGAATACAAGCTATTTTCTTGAGTGATCCTGTGACCGATGCTTGGAACCCGAATGCGGTTCGGGCCAGCATAGGCACACTTTTTACATTGCCTCTTTTTCAAGGTTTGTCTTCAAATCTTCGAATTTGGCTCAAAAGTCGTGGAGTTCAGCTTATCGCGACAAAACCTGGTAATGGGAGGAAAGTCGGTGAGATAAATTGGTCAAAACCCACCGGGCTTCTTTTGGGCTCCGAACAATTCGGGTTAAGTTCTTTTTGGTTACAGCACGCTGATCAAATTGTTTCTTTACCGACATTAGGGAGTGCTGATTCCCTGAATGTTTCGACTGCTGCTGCTATTTTCTTCTTCGCTCCGTTGATTGGATAGCTTGGGCTTCCGAGTCTATGCTTTTCTGAAATGGGAGCCTAGGTGTAGACTCGGAAGTTCCGTTTCAGGGGGACTTAGCTCATTTGGTAGAGCACCTGATTTGCATTCAGGGGGTGAGGAGTTCGAGTCTCCTAGTCTCCATGATATTTGTTTGCGGCTATAGCTCAGCTGGTTAGAGCGCGACACTGATAATGTCGAGGTCCCAAGTTCAAATCTTGGTAGCCGCACGTCTTTTTGCCGGGTTTTTCTCCACCTTTCTCTGCCTGTCTTTTATTGGCTTTTTGCGTATCATTACCGTCTCTTGTTTTAATCCAAACTGAGGCTACCTTATGGAAAAGTATACTGACGTCAATGCAGTTCCTGGGGAGTCCCCAGGGACAATTGTGTATACGGTTGGTAATCGTCGCTATGTTTTGGACGAAGCTCAAGCTAAGGCGGCCTTTCAGGAAAAGAGAGTCATTAACGGGAGAAATTCTTCTGAATTTAATGTGCTACCCTTGAAATATTCTTGGGCTTACGACTTGTATAAGAAAATGGATGCTAATCATTGGCTGCCTAATGAGATTCCCATGTTTGATGACGTCACACATTGGACAACGGAGGGGTTTCTCAACTCTGTTGAACGTAATATTGTTAAGTTTGGATTGGGTTATTTCTCTGCCTCAGAGGGTTTAATTGGAGATTGTGGCTATGCGGTTATCCGCGAGAATCTATGTGCCCCTGAATTGAAAATGGTTGTGGGTCGACATGTACATGAGGAGAATATTCATACAGAGTCTCTACTTTATATGATTTCATCTTTGGGCATCAATCCCCACGAAGTGACAGCAATGTTCTTGTCTTTGGACTCCATAAAGGACAAGAACGACTTAATTATGAAGGGCATGCCGTACCTTAAGAAGGATATCGACCTCAAGAAAACAGAAAATAAAAAATTGTTCGCTAAAGCCATTTTTGCCTTGACGCAAGTTATGGAAGGGGCTCAGTTCTGGGCGCTTTTTTTGCCTATTTTACATCTTTGTCGTGTTGGGAAAATGCCCGGTATTGGCCAAATGTTTCGCTATACACTACGTGATGAGTCGAACCATATTGAGCTAGGAAGGTGTCTTCTCCTGGAGCTTTTCAGAGAAGAGCCTGATATCTTGGATGATGCTTTTATTCAAGATTGTTCACAGTTCCTCCTTGAAGCTATGAACACAGAGTTTCGTTTTGTTGAAGATCTTTTACCAGAGCCTTTACCCGGTCTTTCTCAAAAAGATTTGAAGAATTTTGTCTGCTATAACGCGAATAGAAGGTTATTAGATCTGAACTGGGAACCTGTCGTGCGTTTTGAGGGACAGCTTGTTATGGAAAATCCCCTTGATTGGGCTTCAGAGATGATCTATCTCAAGAAAAATGAGAATTTTTTTGAAACGCGTGTGACAGAGTACACGAAGGTTTCCAAGTTGCAAGGTGTTGACGAAGAAAGTGACTTATTTGAGGGAATTGTGTGCTAGGGATGCTTGGATCGGTGAATGAGGGGGAGGAGGCCATGGTCAAGGAAAGTGTTTCGGAAGAAAAGGAAGGGTCTCTGCTTGAGTGCTCGGAGGAGTTGTGGGTCTATTTAGCCTCGAAGCTTCTCGCTCCTTCGGAGCTGCCCATGATCCAACTTGGAAGGGAAATTCTTCCTTTTGACCTTATCCGTTTCGTTAGGGATGTTTCGACTGTTCTTTTTCGAGAATCTCCTTCTTGTCAATCTCATCACGACCCTTATCACAATCATTTTCTTATTGTTAATGTCGCTAATTACGTTTTGGAAGAGATTAGGTCGTTGAACCGATCCTGTCTAGAGTCGAAGCATTTGGAAAAAATGATGTATTCAGCAGTTCGTTCTTTTGGTAGCTCGTTAGCTCGCCCTTTCCCTAAAGGAAAAGAACCGACTGTTCCTACTCTTTCTACAAGTCGTATTGCTGTTATCTTGCGTAACGGTCGATCTGTCCCTTGGAACTCTGAGAAAATTTTGCAAGCTGTTCTGAAGGCTATGTTGGCTCAGAACATGCACGGTAACGGGAAGGAACTAATATCGGAGGTCCTTGAGACAATTGAAAAACAGGCCGC
Organism: Candidatus Similichlamydia laticola; assembly: GCF_003339615.1. Classification (GTDB taxonomy): domain Bacteria; phylum Chlamydiota; class Chlamydiia; order Chlamydiales; family Parilichlamydiaceae; genus Similichlamydia; species Similichlamydia laticola. The sequence continues at coordinate 3,702 of NZ_QQBG01000020.1, read as the reverse complement.
TTCCGTTGCGAATAGGGTGACTGGACATATTTTGGATCGTGGTAGGAACCAAATCTATCTTGAAGAGATTCAGGATTGTGTTGAGTTCACTCTTGATGAGATGGGGTTAACGAGTTTGAGGAAGCTTTACTCTGACTATCGAAAGGAGCGTTTTCTTGTTCGTAGAAATAGGTCACTAGAAGCTTCTGGTTCGCTCTTATCAGATTTAGTGACACCTGACTTGTTGGCCAGGATCGATATTGCCTCTATTGGACTTTCTTTGGTGCACTCGCGTGAGGAGATTGCTCATTTTCTCGTCAAAACGATGCACATTATGATGAATTCGAAAGAACGGGCTCAGACCATTTTGCTAAATGCGCGTTCTCTGATTGAACAAGATGTCGAGTACCGTCTTTTTGCCGCGAGAGTTCTGTTAACGTTTGTGTATGAGGAAGTACTAGATTGGTCCGTTCAAGACGGAATGTTAGCTTTAAAACAGGCACACGTAAGCGGATTCTCTAAGTGCATCCAAAGGGGAGTGGCCCTCGAGTTGCTCGATAAACGTTGTCTAAAGATGGATTTATCTCGCCTAGCCTCTCTTCTCAATCCTTTAGCAGACTTTCAGTTTGACTTCCTTGGGATCTATACGTTGTACGATCGTTATTTTCTTCATGAGCGGATGGTAGAGACCACGGATGGCCCTCCTATCTTGAGCAATTCCGGGAAAAGAAGACTTGAGGTACCGCAGTATATGTGGATGCGTGTAGCGATGGGTTTGAGTTTTTTAGAGCCGAAGCCAGAAGAAGCCGCGATCTCTTATTATTCTCTTTACAATAGCAAACGTTTTTGTTCCTCTACACCGACTCTTTTCAATTCAGGAACCACACATCCACAAATGGCGTCGTGTTTTGGCTTAACCTGTTCCGATGAGATTTCCTCTCTACATATTGATGAAGAAAATCAGTGCTATCCGACAGGTATTTTTGGGTTGTATGCTGAATGTGCTCGTATTTCCAAGCATGCTGGAGGATTAGGTGTAGACTTCTCCTCTGTTCGAGGCAAAGGCTCTCTGATTCAAGGGACGAATGGAACCGGTTTGGGTGTTGTTCCTTTTTTGCGTATTTTAAATGATCTTGCTCTAGCCGTGAATCAGGGGGGTAGGCGACGCGGTGTCATTTGTGCCTATTTGGAAACATGGCACAACGATGTTGAGGATTTTCTCGAGTTACGAAGGACGACAGGTGATGAGAGACGTCGTACACACGACTTGCATACGGCGAATTGGATTCCAGACCTCTTCATGAAGCGTGCGGCTCGAGGAGAAATGTGGACCCTTTTCCGTAGCAATGAAGTAGCCGATTTACATGATCTCTATGGCAAGGCCTTTGAGTCGCGTTATTTAGAATATGAGAAGAAGGCTCGTGAGGGTCTAATCTATGGGAAGGTTGTCAGGGCCTCTGCTCTTTGGAAAAAGATGCTCGAGATGTTATTTGAAACGGGTCACCCTTGGATTACTTTTAAAGACCCTTGTAATGTGCGGTCTCCGCAGGGTCATGTTGGAGTCATTCATGGCTTAAATTTGTGTACGGAAATTGCCCTCAATAATTCAAGAGATGAACATTTCGTTTGTAATTTGGGATCAATCAACTTATCTGCCTTTGTCGATCTTCAAAATAAGACTTTTTTTTGGGATCAACTTCAGGAAACCGTTCATCTAGCTATTCGTATTTTGGATAACGTCATCGATCTAACTTTCTATCCGACTATTCCGGCTAGGAAGGCGAATCTGAGGCATAGACCTCTTGGTTTGGGTGTGATGGGCTGGCAAGACGTTTTGCACCTCCTTGACATTCCTTTTGAATCGGAAGAGATGATCGTTCTAGCAGATCAAGTAACCGAATTTATCTCGTGGCACGCCTGCTATGCTTCCGTTGAGTTAGCCAAGGAGCGTGGTCCCTATGCCTCCTTTGAGGGCTCTAAGTGGTCTCAGGGATTAATGCCTCTCGACACACTTGAGTTGCTCGAGCAGGAGCGTGGAATGCGTATTGAGGTAGAACGAACAAGCTGGATGGATTGGGATGCCATGCGCACCTTAATCCGAAAGCATGGTATGCGTAATTCACAGGTTCTTTCTATTGCACCGACGGCAAGCATTTCAAATATTTTCGGTTGCGCCCCTTCTATTGAACCAGATTATCGACAATTGTTTACTAAGTCGACTCTTTCTGGAGAGCAGCTTTGGCTCAATCCTTACCTCGTTGCTTCTCTTAAGAAATTGGAGAGGTGGGACCAGGAGATGTTTGAGGAGATTAAGTATGCTAAAGGTGAACTTGGCTCCATTGAAAGGATTCCTCTGTCTGTGAAAAAACAATTTCAAAACGCCTTTTCTATTGATCCGCTCTATCTTGTGCGAGCTGCAGCCGTGCGTCAGAAGTGGGTGGACCAGGCTATCTCCCTTAATTTGTTCTTAGGGGAACCAAATCTGAAAAATCTGTCACAACTTTACCTTCAAGCATGGGTGCGTGGTCTTAAGTCGACCTATTACCTAAAAACTAAATCGGCAAGTGATATTGAGGACGTGACCGTTTCCATTAAAAGAAAAGTGCGCGAGATTGCCGAGACCAAAGATGTAGAGGTGAGAAGGTGTTCTTTGAGTGCCGATGAATGCGAATCATGTCAATGAATCATTTTATTTATCCATTTTTTTTTTAAAGAGGGAATTTCCCGTTTTCTCGATGGCTTGAAAGGCTGAAGAGAGCGTTTGGTGATAACTGCCAGCGCCTTCTTCTCCTTCTAGGATTTTGTGTGATGTGAGATAGAGCCAAGCCAGAGAGGGCCAAGGTGTATTTTCGAACTGTTCACTTTGTAAAAGGCCCAAAAATTGAGCACTGTCCTCAGGAAGATTCGAGCGAAGAGACCCTTGAACCAAAAAATAAAGGACTTCACCTTGCTGATGGGGGGGCGAGCTCTTTAATTCTTCCTTGAGTTTTGCATAGAGAACGGGATTAGTAGGAAAGTTTGTATTAATTTCCGCATCGATTCGACTTAAGTTTAAGATCGTTTTCCTTCGTAAAGTTGGATAGCTTTGTAGGTGTTCTTCGATTTGCTTCCATATTTTTCTTAGGGTTGCATGGAAGGCCTGGTGGAGCTCTGTGTCCAATATCTCTGTTAGATGGAAAAGGGCATCTTCTTTCCACAAGGCGTACTGAGGAAAGCCGATGGCAAGAAGCAATTCTTTCTTCGCCCGTTCCAAATCTCCTTTTTCCCGGGAAATGACACCAGCAAGATAGTTCTTTTCCTTCTGATCCAGAAGTTTTTTGGGGGAGATTGAATCTAAAATTTGAAGAGCTTCCTTAGGATCTTTTTTCGTCAGAACCTTGGCTAGTTCCATAGCTGCTCTGTTTTTGATTTGAACGTGAACAAGGTGCCCCATCCCAAGAATTCTCCTTAGGATTCTTTCTGCTTGTCCAGTTTGACTACTTTTCGCATAGATGATCGCCTTGTCGATCTGATAATGTTCCTCCATCTGAGGATCATCGAGAACCAATTGATCGAGCAATGTGACGGCTTCATTCGTATATCCAGTTTCACGTAGAGCTAGGGCCAGAAGGCGCTGTAAGGAATAGGTAACAGCTGGGTTCTCTGCCTTTTCGCCCGTTTTGTTTTCTAGAAACTTTTTTCAAGAGAAGAAGCGATTCGAGCTTGACTGGTCGAAATGGTTTC
>NZ_QQBG01000019.1 GCF_003339615.1 Candidatus Similichlamydia laticola | reverse complement strand
AGTCGTGCAACATCAACTAAAGATCCGGCTTGACGAATATGAGATCCAAGATGTTATCCAAACATCATCGTTTGGATTGGCTAAAAGCTCGTTTTCATTTCATTCGTTCCATCCGTTATTTCTTCGAACAAAGAGGCTTTATAGAAGCGGATTGCTCTTTAGCCTCGAGAACACGAATTATCGAACCTTATATCGAACTTGTTCCAATCTGGATGAATGGAGAAAAAGGGTGGCTTTATCCTTCTCCTGAGGTAGGCTTAAAAAAGCTTCTTTCCCTTGGAATAGGAGATGTTTTTCAGATCTCTCACACTTTTCGTAATGGAGAACACGGCTCAAAGCATAACTCCGAATTCACTATGTTGGAGTGGTACCGTGTTAACATGTCCTTTCAGGGGATCATACAAGAAGCGATAGAACTGGTCTCTCTTTTTTGTGGCAAGCTTCCTCACCGTATCGTAACTTACACTACCCTCTTTGAAGAGAGATTTGGAATCAACCCTCACACCTCTTCCTTAGAGGAACTTCTTTCCCTTTTTCAAAAAGAAAAGCTTTGCCCCTATTCAGGTCTTTTAGAAAGTAGCAAGAATGACCTCTTGAATTTTTTGATGGGTTCTCATCTTGAGAAAGCCTTTCCAAAAGACTGTTTGACTGTTGTTACAGATTATCCTGCTCATCAAACGGTCATGAGCAGTTTAAAAGATGTGAACGGTTATAAAGTGGCCATGCGCTTTGAAATTTATCTTGGGGATCTTGAATTAGCCAATGGATCACAAGAAGCAACAGACGCAGGCAGGCAAATTGAGGAGCTTCAAGCCCAACATGAGGAGTATGTAAAAAGAACTGGAGAAGACATTAGATTCGACTTCTCATTTCTGGAAGCTCTTAAGAAGTTACCACCGTGTTGTGGTGTTGCTGTTGGTGTGGATAGGCTTTGTATGCTAGGAGTAGGAAGTGAGTCTATTCATGATATTCTTGTTTTCCCCTATTAACATAGCTAGGATGTAGGACATCAGTAGTGCGCCTATTTTTTTTTCGTGCCATTAATACAGAGCTTTTACTTGAAGGACTAGAATAAAGAATGGAGCGCTGTAGAGGAGGAAAAATACAATCGTCCTCACTTTCCTCTGATCGCCTATCCACTTATTGGCCAAAAAACTAGTCAATTTATCTATTCAGCGTTCTGATCATAGAAGAAAGAACTAAGACCAACATTGAAAACAAGGCAAAAAGCAGAAGGCAATTGGCAGCGAGATGAGGAGCCATTGAAGCCGAAAAACAAACAAAACAAGAAAATAGTAACAAACGAATAGAATAGAGAGCACGCTTGATACAAGACAGAACTTTCCTAATAAATCCTCTACACCAACTGGGTCTTAGGTGCTTTGTCCCTATAGCTTCCTTCTCAGCTCTTTGGTATGTCTTCGCGGCCTCAAGAGAGCTGTGGTAATTTTCTACCTCTTTCTGCAGCGGATGTTGTAGGAAAAATGCAGATTCATCTAAGAGATTCAAATCTGATCTAGACCATGTTGCAAGGAGAGCAACATACTCACCTTCAGCAGCTAATAGTGCCCTGATTGCAAACTGCTCTGAAGTTCTTTGCGCATCACTAGGAGAAATGTATTGGCCGTCTTCTATTCTTTTCACAAGCAAAGATAGAAGGTCTTTCATCAATCTTTCTACTTTATCCGATAAAAATTTAATCGCTTTAATCCCATCGGGATTAACAAATGCCTTGGCATGCTCACATACCTGACCTAAGTCCTTTCTTCTACTTTCAAGAAAGGAGGCAACCGATTGAGGTGCGCAACGAATGTGATATTCCTGTCTAAGATTTTTCTCTGATAAACACGATATAAATTCTAAATAGTCACTTGCGTGGAACCTGGAACTAGCTCGCATAATTGCTTCTCTAAAAAGCACCCTAGCCTGAAAAATAAGGTCAAATCTTTTAATGGAATCAGAGGAACAAAACTGTGAATGAGGAAAATCGTGCCGAAACTTTATATTAAGATTCTCTAATAGTTTTGAGCTGTTTTCAATTTCAGAAAAAAGAGCGAAAACAAAAGCAAAAAATAATGCCCAAATAGGCAATGGAGAACAGAAAAACTTATAACAAAAAAGGCAAGGCAATAACAGCGTTAAAAAATGAGAAAAAATTTTCCATGCACATCTATTTAAAATAGATCTCAATTCTTGTAATTGAACAAGATAGATACCAAGGAACCTGATTGGCGAACCTGTCGAACAGAGCCCTTCTACTAAAGAAATACATTTTCTAAATAAGCTCCCTAAATTCCATAATTTCTGGATCCTTTCTGTACAGGAAAAGCGACCTGTTTCGACTTGATTAATACTCCTTTGCAACTGATCACAAGCATCTTGTACAATTAGGTCTTGCTGTTGAAGCTCATTTTCAGAATGGATGGAAACCCAATTTCTTTTTGAAAAAAAAGAAAGAGCCTGGAGATATCTTTCCTTGGCACTTTCTAGCTCCTGAAAAATACTTTTTTGTACACTATCGGGTTCTAAACAAATACACCTGTCAGAACATACATCTCCACTTAATTTCTCTCTTAAAGAAGTAGCGAGGCTAAGCATGGCAGAAATATAAGCCTGTCCTATCTTTCGAAGAGACTCAACATCCTCCCTCGTTAAGAACCAATGAGCGCAAGAACATATTGTTTCTAATTCTTCACCCCTAGTCTGGGAAAAAGTTGTCAGGCTTGCCTTTGCCCAACAAATAAAATTTTTATCATAAGACCATTGTTCCTTCCACATGCCAGAAGACTGAGCTGCAGAAGGACTAATCTCTCCGAGAGTAGGCCACAAAACACTCTTAATTTTTAATTCGACTTTGCTATGGACATTTTGTAACTGGTCTGAACTTAACTTAACGCTCTCCAGAAGAGACCTTCTCTTCTGCTTTACGAGCTTTTCTTTTTCAGGAAAAGAGTTTAGCCTTGTCCATTTTCTATACAAGGTAGATTCTCGAAAGGATAGAAGAAAGTAACTAAGAACATTAACAATGTATACTTCAAGAAGCAGAAACTGCCTGTTTATAGGCCTAAAAACAATCCTGCCCAGGATTCTTAAACAAGGGCATCTTCTAGCGCACGCACATAACCGATCCATCTTTGCCTACACTCACAGCAGTTCAATCAAACGCTTTATCTAAGGCAAATTCCCAAGTTTATAAAATAAAGTTCGAAGAGAATCTTAAAAAAGCCATTCGCATCTGCCTACATATAAAGAGCCCCCTCGAGGGTATCACAGTAATATAATTAACTTTCCATATAAAAAGAAAAATGCTTACTAGAGACTCCTGGGAACTCCAGAAAATCCGTACGATCAAATGGAGGCATACGAATACGATAGGGACTTGGATCACGAATAGAACAGCTTTTCTCTTCTATAAAGAACCGAAAGAGGAATACACTGCTCTCTAACAAGTTAACATAGGGAGTCTACTTTCCTTTTCCAATCTCCCAAGGATAAACAATCACAAACTACACATTTTTCTGCATCAGACTGTCTATACATTCACGGGTTTTCCGCATTGAAGAAAGAATGAATACACTATGCAAATGCCTAAACAAGGCTCACTGTCTTCAAAGACTAAAATACTTATTTTTCGATCCTATAAGAAGAAGTGTTCTTGCCATCCAAGAATGCGTTTTAAAATACCTCCTCGCTCTTTTAGAGGTATACGAAAAAAGAAAGACATTAAGTCATAACTCTTTCCTCTCTCTCAGGGAGATTGCTTTAAAATATCACAACACAGTCAAAAAACAAAATGAAACTTTTTCTCTAGAAACGGGAGATATTGGTTTCATTCAACGTATATTGAACGACTTTTTCAATATCTTCAGCTCCCAAATGAATATCTTTCTTCAAGAGGCCCACAAGATTCTTGAAATCCGACAAGTTATTGCCTTAAACATCCATTTTAATGAACTAAAAAGAATCCACTCAAACACTATGTCATTTGAAACGGATACTTCTAGAGAGAATTTACTAAGCTTTGCCCTCAATCTATCTAGCGAAAGAACAGCTGCCCATATTTTCTTGATATATGTCATATACTTGATTGAAAATACATCAGAGCAAACTATTGAAACAGAAAGAATAAGAGCATTAACCGAGCAAATAAAAACAGAGATTAATATAGTAAAAGCAAAAAAAACAGAAGTGCCATTTGAAGAACTCATCCTAGGACTAGAAGAGTTTCTTTCTTTGATACAAAAACATAAACCTATCAAGGACTACTCTGAATATTATTGCTCTAAGAATATACAAAAATTTCTACGCTCCTACCCAAAGAAGATAGCAACAGCACTTAACTGCCTCGAAAGAATACGAAATAGGCTTCAAGCCTATATAAATCATTTCTTTTTTTCCTTTACAAGCAGCCTATTATTAGCATTAATTCTAAATTCATTTGTTGTTTTGCTTTTTACATTTCTACTGTGTTCTAGTATGTTTTTCTTTCTTTTTCTCGAAAGAGAAAACTGTAATAGAGAATTACAGACTGTAATAGAAAAATTGTAAATAGCATAAGTCATTTAACATGAGCAAGAGTATATTCGTAAAATTGCCGAAAAGGCATCCAAATGTTTGATATAAATCTCTCTCTCCCTCTTAAGGGCAAAACCATTCACAAACAGAAGCAAAAAAAAGAGCAAAATGCCTAATAAGGGTCTCCAAAACAACAGAGTCAAAAAGCTAACCAAACAAGAGAAAAAAAACCTCCTAAGAAAAGAGATAAATGCATTTGACCATGCTGTTTCAGAAAGTTGAATCTGTTCAAGACTCTTTCTATATTTCGAAAAGAAACTTTGAATAAACTCTGGACAAGTCTTGCCAATCAAACGGATACACGTGTGACATAGATGACTTAGCTCAAATAGATAGGCTAATGAGTCGTGATCCTCTCCAGAAGTTCGCTTAATGGCTCCCTCTAAACTTTGAATAGACTCTTGAATCTTTTGGCCTAACAAGAGACGACGTTCCTGATTAAGCAAAAGTCTTGAATCACAAATGCAATGTAAATCTTCTGATAAGAGATCTGTCATCCACTTGTCACAAACTTCTATTTTTTCTTGCATGAACGAGAAAGCAAATGATTCCATTTTACTTTGTGCAGCATCTGGAAACAAATAACTACTGTTTTGTACTCTCTTTTCCAAAGTAGAAGAAAAGGAGATCATAGACGAAAACATTTTTCGCACTTCTTCTTGAAAAGCTTCTATCCTTTCTTGAAAAAAGAAAAGCCCTCCACAATCACAAGCTTTTACCAAAAGCTCGCTTCCTTCTCGACACCTTCTAGAAAAAACATGCCTGATTTCACCAAGGAATCCCTGACTGGACCTAAATTTACCTGGAGGTTCTTCTAATAAAATAGGAAGATAGTACAACTTATTTTCATTCACAATAGACCTTAAAAACTTCTGAAAATCGGAACAGATTTCCACAAAGGCTTCTTTCTCATAGGCTATTAATAGATCGACGGCTCCCTGATCTACATCAATAACCGGAGCAGATTGAAGAGGCACAATAAACGATTGGAAAACCTTCGAGGCACACTGTTCAATAGAATGAAGTCTAACCCTTAGGGGTGTTGAAATAATTTTATATAATTCAGAAACGCAAGATCTAGGTGTTACAAGAGCACACAGCTTTTGCATGTTATGCCTCAAATAAAAAAACAAAGAGGCGTCAAGTTTTCTACTTTCTATGAAAAATAAAAAGCACAAAGCTTACTTTGCGCTATTACTAAGGGCATTACAAAACGTGCTTTCATTTAGAAAGAATATAGTTTATCTCCTATAAAGACTCTGGAAGTGCATTCTTGATATCTTCGATAAGTTTGTCTATTTGCTGTAAACAATCCTTTCTTAAAGAGGAAATTTTTTTCCATGCATATCCCAAAACAAATAATGTAAAAAGAACAAGAAGAGAAGGAGAGGCAAAAAAAAGCAAAATGCTGAGACCTGCAAAATAAAAAAGAGCAGTCCAAGTAAAATAGCTCTTAAACTGGATCTCAAACTTCTCAATCAAAGAAGAAATTTTTCCTATTTTGACTTGATAAAGGTTAACAAAAGCATTCGGATCAACAATGGGACTTTCTCCAGAAAAAGAGAACTTTTTATCTCTCATCAAAGAAAAACTAACTCTTTTGAAAAGAGTCACTACCTTTTTTAAATTAGATAGCCTAACCATTAAAGAAGAGAAAGAACTAGATCTTTCCCCTTGTTCCAGTTGAGCAATTGCTGCGTTGAGACTAGCCAAGTCACCTGATTGACCTGCCTCTCTCTGAAATCTTTCCCCAGTAAAAGTAGATAAGAGGCTATTTCGATCTTGATTAAAGACAAGACCTCTTCTAAGAAGGGACGCAAGAAAATCTTCATGTTCCCTTATCCTTTGGACGACAACAAGGCAAGCCTCTCTTTCTAGTTGCCCACCCTCTGCACTAATGAGAACAGAGGATGCGTTTGGATATCTCTTCTGTAGCTGACTTGAAAAGTCTTCTATGGCCTGTTTAACTGCTTCCATGTTCGTCTGTAAATTTTTTAATTCTTCCTGTTGCAGGAAGGGCCTAAGCTCTTGACAGATGATGGCCAGGGCAGGGTCCTCTTTTTCTAGGAAAACGTTATAGACCCAATACAAATGGGCACAAACTAATCGATGGTGATCTAAAGAAACATTTCCGGGAGGATCCAGTAAATTGAGAATTTGATGCTCAAATCGTTCATGAAGGTCTCGAAATCTGCTTATCTCCACCAAAATTTTAGCTCTAGCAGATTCATTTGCTTGTCGTACAAGATGTATCAAATCTTCTTCGTCCGGATAACGAGTTTTACTAGTAAGGCAAGAAAAATAAAGAGATTTAAAAATGTTTCTGGCGATCTTTTCTATAAAAGAAACCTTGTTCGACAGAGGACGAAGAAAACAACAAAAAGGACTAAAAAAGCACTTCAAAAGTTCACGAGAACGATTTGTGAAAAAGAGAAACATAGCACGCATTATTTCGAACCATTTGCTTTAGTTCTACTGAGTCAAATTAAATGTTGATTTATCTTAGTGAAAGACGATCAGATAGGAAAACCCAATGCAATTCAAACTGCTCTTCAAGAATATCTTGAAAGGAAGCTAGTGAAGAGGAGAGATCCCAAGTAGCCACAATCGCCAAGTAAAGGCTAAAACAGAAACACAATCCACTAAAGAAACAGCTAAAAGAAGACATCATGCAAAACAGAGCAAAAAGCAGAAGAAAGACAGCAAGAAGAAAAAATACTAATGATAAGCAATACTTAGCCGCCCCCTCTTCTACAAAAGAATGCAATCCCCGAGCAGCCTTTAAATATACCTTAAGAAAGTCAGAGACCTTGAAATGTCTTTCGGACTCGCTATCAAATAAACAGTTGATGTGGTCCGTCTTGAGATAAGATTGCCATTGCTGTCCCAACTCAAGGAGAGAAAAGACTCGTTTCCTAAACGTAGAAAAGTGAAAAAGAGATAACCGACCTCTGTTATCCAAATCTCTCTGAAATCGATGACAATATTCACTGAGTTCTTGTGATCTTGTTAAAACACATTTGGAAAAACCAATTTTCCTCCTGCTGAAAACAATACCAGAATCCCCTTCCAAAAAGGGCAATAAAGAAGAAAAACGGCCCACGACACGCCTTTCAAGTAAAGACAATCTACTGCTTAAAGAGAACATGCCCGAGAAGAAGATCAGATGATCAAACCATTACGAAATGAGCCTGGATTCTATATCTTTAAGAATTTAGCCGCATATGAGTTTATGACCTCTCGAGCGAAGAAAGAACAAAAAGAAGCCCCTTACAAGATCTAATATATCATGCACAAACTGTGAACTGAGCCGACTTTTCATAAATTGCATACGAAAAACTCGCCTTTGAGGGTACTTCCTATCATCACACAGAATTTGTCCATGAAAAAACATAGTCATAAAGTTAAGAAATTGTTCTTCTTCATCAAACTTGTGTGACTGCACGAACAAAAAAAGAAACGACCGTCCCTCTCTGCAGGATAAGAATCCATCTACGATTCTTTCCTTTATCTCGCGTGTTGGGAAAAGCCTTGCATAAGGAATCCGAAATCGATCAAATCTCCAGTGAGAGAGAAGGAAGATCATAGCCAAAAGAAGAAAAAACTGGGTCTCTCTATTCAGGAAAAAACTAAGATAGCTCCCTATTAGAACAAAAACCAAAGGAGAGAAGGAAAAGAGTACTTTCAGACGTGATCCTAGTTTTCTCCACAAAAGATACCCCACTCGAAGAAATTCGATATTTTGCTCAAAACTTTCCAACACGTAGAAAAAGTAGTCTCGAGCTGTTGGAACGATAAAGGCCTCACGAACAGTCATCTGCGAAAGTTTTTGAATACCCTGGCCATACCCAATAGCCATTTCAAAAGCTCGAACAAGACGAATTCTATCTGAAGAGAGGCATTCTCCTAGCCCAGCAACTAAAATATTGCGGGCAGAAGGAGCGATATCCATGAACTCTGAGGTCATGCGCATGCATTCTATGCAGTTCATAAGACGAATGCCCATATTCTGGATTTCGGAAACGAAATCTCTGAGGGCAGGCAAAATTCGCAAGCCCTCGGCTTCCTTCCAAGGGAACCAACTTCTCATCCTTTGTCCTCATCTCTTTCTTCTAAGGGTGCGAGGTCCCCGACTTAGGCTATGACAAAGAAATCAATATCAAAAATATTTTATTTATTCTTGTGTTACTTAGGGACCAAGGAGCTTAACCCTGGAGTAACATCAGTATAATAGAGAAGCAGTTCAAAAATAGAGTATGTCCTTAATCAAACTCGATAGAGCCTAAAAGTTGGTTCGCCTCTTCCAAAACAGTTACTTCTGGAGTTTCTAAGTTAATTTGATCACAAGCATCAAAGAATTCTTCGAAACTCGAGTTTTCAGAAGGAGTTTCTTCACCTCGTCCTGAAAATCGACTCCAAAGATGGCTTCCGAGTTGGCACATCCTCGTCATCATACCTGTAACAGCCCCTACTGCAGCTCCAGGGATATCAACAGTCAAACAAGGATCCTCCTCCTCGCCCCCTTCTCCTAGAAGAAACAGAAGAGGCGGAGGTGCACTCTCTGAGTTCTCTTCTTCGGTATGACCAATTGTAGTCTCCGAGGAAGACCCTTGAAGAGCAAAATGGTCTTCTACCACTCCCTCGAGTCCCTCTGTAGAGTCTGAGGAATTCACTGCGCTCCCAGAAAGCGGTCTACCATACCACCAAGCACGAAGATGATCGCTAACAGAGCCCACAGCAACGCCTAAAGCACGACGCACATTCTGAGTATGGCCAACAAGGCGATGGCATGACTGAACAACCCCATCTACACGTTGACAAAAAAATTGAGCATGTCCTGCTACTTGAAGTGCGCTTTCTACTTGCCCCTCATATTTCTCTCTGAACTTATAAACCAGAGCAATACAAATCATCGCGGCGAGAATCATACAAGTTAGCAAAAGGAAAACAGAAGACTGAAAAAAGATGGCACAACCTAAAGACACCATCAAAGCAAACAATCCTAATCCACAACGAGCCATCCCGTATGTAAACAAGGCGTACAGTCTTCTTAAATCAGAGGACATTTTTGAGGTCTTAAAGCTTTCAAGAGAGGCTGCTCGCAAACGAACCATCTGGGCTTTACAACTTGTGCACGCGTCACAAATCTTTGAAAAGACTCTTTTCATTGCAATTGTTGCGCGAACGTCCAATGCTCTCTTTGAGAGGTTCTCTCTTGCATGCGAAGAAACAGGTAATTCCGAAGAAGTGCGAGCACTAGCATCAGCTGCCCCACTTTCATCAATACTCATGAGCCAATCCGAATCTAATGAACATCTTGCTTGTGCAGCCTGACTTTCATCACTTTCGAAGAGGCCTTGCTAATTGTCTGCAGTAAAACGGTACCAACAAGATCTTGCAACTGTAGCTTTTCCTCTGAAGATAAATGAGTCTTGGGGAAAAAGACAAAGGCGAATAAATGTCCTTTCCGAATAGAACTACCACAAAAATAGGCAGCTACACGTCTAGCCTTAAACCTTTTTTTGATGGCAAAAAAGATTTCTTCTTGAGATTTTTCATCGAACTGGCCATAGAAACCAATATAGACAACAACAGAGTTGGGAATGTCTCTTAGAGATTCTTTTAAAGATCGATTAGAATGGAAAATATCAACATGATTACGCATAAAAATATCCAAATAGAAATGTCATTTCAGTAATGAAGTTTAAATATACAAAGTTGGTCTCTGTTCGCAGAGAGATACACAATTTCTTGCATCAAAGTTATGAAACATTGCAAAATGAAGCGGTCGAGATCTACACAGGTAGAGAACAATGTTCAATTGCCTTGTAAACGGAGCATTCCTCGCTGTTTTTTTAATGGGGATCGTTATCGTTGTAAAAACAAGATTCATCCAGTTCCGTGTGCTTCCTAAAGCTTTCCAGATCTTCTTTCTTGAACAGGAAGGACAAGTTGCTGCAGACAGGCTAAGTCCAAGACAGGCATTTTTCCTATCCATGTCCACAACAATAGGCATTGGTAATGTGGTGGGACCTGTGCTCGCTGTCATAATGGGTGGTCCTGGAGCGATGGTCTGGTTCGTTCTTGCCTCAATCGTTGGAAGTGGTGTTGTTTATGCCGAAACAATCTTAGCGTTCAAAAATCGCTCTTGCGGAACTGCAAAAATCATCGGTCCAATGGCACATCTCTCTAAAATTGAACCTACCTTGGCATTTGCTTATGCCCTTTCTACTTCCGTTTTGCTGCTTTTTTGGAACGCTTCCCAGTCACACGTTTTATCTGAGATTTGCATCAGATATTGTGGAATTTCTTCGATAGCTTTCGGGATTCTCTTTTCTTTAGTTATTGCAATTGTTTTATCCCGAGGCAACACATTAATTCGGGATATTACAGACCGCATTGTTCCTGTCATGCTTGTGCTTTATCTGGCAACTCTTGCTGGAATCTTAGTTAGAAATATTAACCAAGTCATTCCGGCTTTTCGTTTGATTTTTAGGTCTTTCTTTAATACTGAATCTGCTTTCTGGGGATTGACTACATTCTCTACATTGCAATCCATGCGTTGGGGCATTTCTAGAAGTATTTCTGCTATTGAAGCAGGTGTAGGCACCTCTTCTATCCCACATTCCCTTTCAACAGGGAATGATGCAGAAATGCAAGCTACTCTTTCCGTACTAGGAGCTTATGTAAATAGCACGATAGGTTTTCTCACGGGAGTGGCCGTTCTTTCTTCGGGTTACTATGTAACAAATCCAGAGGTCCATGCTTTGGATCTTCTCGGACAAACTTTTAGAGCCCATTTTCCCTTTTTAGGTGAAAATTGCTTACACCTTTCTCTTTTTCTTTTCGCCTTTGGGACAGTTCTTGGAAATGCATTCAATGGTTCAGCTTGTTGGGAGTATATCTGCGGAAAAAAAGGAGGGCGCATCGCCTACCTATCTTGCTTATGTCTTGCCGTCTTTCTAGGTTGTATTACACCTCTTCCTCTGATTTTTGAGTTCGCCGATCCCTTGATGTTGTTTTCAACAAGCTTACAAATGTTTGGAGTATCCTGGTTCCTTTTAAGAAGAAATCTGCTTTGTGAGAAGAGATAGATTAACTTCCAAAGTCATCCAAAACAATGGAGGGTTTGGGAACTCCGTATTCTCTTAACAAGACTGAGACTGCTTGATTGTGCAAAGGCGGCCCACAGACATAGTAAAGTGCTTCTGAAGGACTCTTCAGCGAACTCAGCACGCTTGCTTCAAAAGCTTGAAACAGAAATCCCGTTTTCTCCGAATCCTGGATAGGCCAGCCAGAACGTACATCTTCTTCTGTTGGCTCGGAAAGAACTAAGTGATATCTGAAATTTTTAAACTGTTTTTCTAAAGCTTGAAACTCTTCTGCGTAGATATTTTCACATAAGGAGCGTGCTCCGTACCAGAGCTCAACGTGTCTTTTCGTATGATGAAGATGGAACAAACTCATAATATGGCTTCTTCCAAAAGAGGCTCCTGCACCGCCAATAAGAAAGTAGATACGTCTCTCATCATGAATCATTTTGGATTCCCCAAACGGACCAGAAAAGGAGAGCCGATCTCCCTCTCGCCTTGAAAAGAGAAAAGAAGAACCGATTCCCCAAGGAGCGGCAGAAGAGATAGAACCATTCTCCAGAGGAGGAGAAGCTATCCGAATAGTAAAGCGAATAGCATTCCCCTCTCCTGGATGGGAAGCTAGAGAATACGCTCTTACACAAGGCTCTTCTGACTCATGAATGATCAGAGATTCTAGCATGCCGTATTTATCCCATTCTTGATGGAATCTTAAATGAATACCATCTCTCCAGGAAGAAGTCGTCGTCATATAGTTCGGAATATCTACTTGAAGATACTCCCCAGACTCGTAGTCGAGGGGCTCATCTAAAACAACCACAAGTTCCTTAATGAAGGTACTCACGTTCCGGTTTTTCACAACGCTCCCGGAAAAAGAAGACGACGTTAGAGCGCCCCCTGGGATACTGACCGTAGCTTCTTCTTTCAGTTTGACTTGGCAAGCTAGTCTCCAGCCATCCTTGATTTCTTCTGGAGAGAACACACTGCGTTCCAAACTACTGACCTCTCCTCCTCCTTCCAGCACACGCACCCGACATTGATGACATGTTCCCTTCCCTCCGCATGGTGAAGGGATCGACAAGGCAGCTCGGCGCAAACAGTGGAGAAGAGTCTCTCCAAAGCGAGCTAACAAGCTTTTGTCGGGAAGAGAGTCTAAAGAAACAGAAAAAGAACCACCGATCTGGAGCCATCGCTTAACTAGAAGATTGGCCAGCGTAATGGCAAGACCTAATTGAGTGAAGACCAAAACAGGGAGGAGAATTTCTCCTAAAAGAGGGGGGGAAATCGACATGGCAACCATCTGCGGGAAGCTATTCAGCCGTAGGAAGGGGGCGCTCTCTTCTACCACGCTCCCCAGCTCATCCTATCAAGAAAATTTTATCTCAATCAAGTGATAGATAACTTTTCTTCTTGAAAAAACTTCTCAAGAAAACGGTTCATAATCGATTGCTCGATCCTATCCCTCAAATTCCAAGGGCTTGCCACACGTAGTGTAAGAAGGAGCTGCCTAGGATGTGTCATTCGAATAAACACCCTAGGTTCAACAGAAACGGGTTCAAGCCCATGTTTTTGGGCCATTTCCTTTGCTCTTCGACGAGCTTTCTCTAAAAAAGGCTGAGACTCTTCCTGAGCAATCTCAAGAAGAATAGCTTTAGCTCGTTGCCAATGCTCATCAACTAACATGGGGATATCAATAGAAACAAAAGAAAAATCCTCTAAGAAAGAGCTATTCACAACAATAGAAGTAAGCAAAAGACTATTAGGAAAGACAATACGCTTCCCCGTTCCCTGGTTCGAGGTCTTTCCACCAATCCCGACTTCTAAGAGGGTAGTATAGAGGAGATTGACTGAAAGAACGTCACCTTTGAACTGTCCAATCTCAATGCGATCCCCTAAACAATAAGCATTACTCCGCATCAGCAGAAGATAACCATGAACACAACGGATCAACTCAAGAAACGCCATGACAACGGCAACAGCAATGGCAAAGACAGAGACAGTGAACGAGCGTAATTCTTCTGCCCAAATAAAAATGAGACCAATAACCACAAGGGCAAGAATGGTACTTCGAACATGTCCGATCGCCTTTAATCGGTATTCTTGTGACCATTGCTCTCCCGCCTGACTTTTGATCACGCGTTCGATAAGCCGACGTACAAAAATAAGAGAAAAAACATAAACACAAGTGGCCAACAGGTGGCTAAAAGCGAATCCTTCGATCAACATTCGAGTGAGCCCCCAAGAATCTACCCCCACGTAAGATTAAACTAAAAAGGCAGATGCTGTTAAGTAAATCATTCATCCAAGCTCAAGCTTGCAACCAATCGGAACGTCTTCGAGCTGCCTTTTTTGTTTTTTTGACTCTCTTTTGTAGAGAAGGCACTTCCTGTTCCTGATAAACAGGAGCTGTTTTCTCCTGTATCTTTTGCTGAATACTCTCCTGAAACCTTGAAAGATCCATTTCAAAGCGTTGTATTTGCTTTCTCTCTTCTGAAGAAAAGAATTGCGAATTGGACATAAAAGCAGTCACGTCAGCACAGATAGTTGGATTGCTATTTGTTAATACATCCAACCTTCTGCGTAAAACACAAATATTGTGATTGACCATCTGTGCAGCTTCTTTCGAAGTCTTGGCCTTTAAGGGGTCCTTAACTCCTTTGAGGACTTCTCGCAAAACTCCTGGGAACAAACCATTCATTGATTCAAAAAGCTCGACTAGTCCCTTACATTTAGACATAGATTACCTCCCTCGTTCTGTAGGTTTCTCTGGCTAAGCTTGACTTCCTCTCGAAGTCCAGAATAGAATGCGGGGGTCTGTTTCACGGACCGATAGCTCAGTTGGATAGAGCATCTGCCTTCTAAGCAGAGGGTCGCAGGTTCGAGTCCTGCTCGGTCCGAATCTGGTATCGATCTGTTGCATTAGGGACTTTGCTCATGCAGAAAGAGTCTTCGGGAGGAAGGGACTTTGTATTCCCTGCTTTGCCCCTTGGTGTTTTCGAGTTACCTCGTTTGCATCCCGATCTTCCCCAGTTGTTTGCAGCTGTTAAAGTGCAAATGGCAAAAGTACCTCTAGAAGAACGTTTCCCCTGTCTTTCTAGACTCCTTTACAGGTGGATTGTTTCTATTCCTCACCCTGTCTTTTTATTGCCAAGTCTTCTTGCTCTCTTACGCCAGGTCAATGAAAGTGGATTACTTGACAGAACATGTCACTTCTTGGACTGGGAACGATGGCTTCTTTTTGAAAGTTCATCTACTCTGGAAGAAGAACTAGACGTAAGGTCGAAAATCGTAGGGAAGAAAGCCCTTCGGGAAACATATCAAACCTATTTTCCTATTGGAAGCGGCCGTTTTTACAAAGGGCCACATTACGTTGTTGCCCACCCTAGTCCCGATCTGGACACTTTGGTCTGTTCCTTTTGGGGCTGGCTAGATGCCTTTGGAGCAAAAGTATGCGACCGGCTGCATATTTGGTGTATCCCTGCAGGAAAGGTTAATCCGACCGACCAAGCTCTGTTCGATTCTCTCCTAGGGAAAGGACATGTCACTCTTCTTAGCATAAGGAGGAGCAGCCTTGAACCCGAAGCATTAGAGCTTTCTTCGCCTTGCCTTATACGCTCTTGGGAAGAAGACCTTTTTTCCGAAATGGCGTCTTATACTCTTTTGGTCAATGACCAAGGGCGGTACGTGGGCGAATGGAGCACAGTAGACACGGAAAATTTTTATTCTGCTGTCATGCCCTTGATTCATCTGCTCGAATCTTTTGAAATTCAAATGCGGTCTAATCTCCTTCTCTGTTTTTCTGAAGAGGACCCGGGTCACTCTCTGAAAGCACTCTTTGATTCCTCTCAAGGGAAAAGCCTCCAGGAGCAAGTTGTTTTTCAGCACTACTCGCCTGCTACGCAGCGACGTCTCAGCCTTCTCTTCGAAAAACTTTTTTTGATTTCCATAGATGCAACGATGGGAGATTTAGGTTCCAAGTTGGACGGTTTAGGTATCAAATCCCTCAGTCAATTCTTCAAAAATCTGGAACATTTACTTCGACACGACTTTTCTAAAATGGAAACACGCTTGCTCATAACAAAAATTAGAGAGACATTAAGCCCTTTAGAAACAGTTTCTGAAACTTGTCTTGCTTTTCTCAAAAAGGGCAGATCTGCCCTCTGCATTAAGGAAAGCGTTTGGCAAGATGAAAAAAGATGGGTGACCCCTGAAACTCCTTTACGGCAGTTAGAAGAGCTTTTTCAAGTTAAGGGTTCCCCACTATCCTTAGTACGTCTCAATCAAAAAGGTGAGCCGTTACCTTTAGGTTATCTGGAGAGAGAGCGAGTACAATCCACAATGTGTGGCACCCTATCCTTAAGAGACTTTTCCGATAGAAAGGATCTGCATGCCTCGCCCAAGTTAGACGTGATCAGTGTCATCGATCACCATAAAACCTGTATTTCTACGACGGCACCTTCTTTTCTTCTCACCGCAAATGTTCAAGCCTGCAGTGTTCTCCTTGAAGAATTAGAACAAGCATTCTCTTTTCAACAAACATGCAGTGAAGGAATGTATACACACCCAGAAAGAGCTCATTTATTTGCTATTTCTCTGTTAGCGGCTGTCTTTGACGACACCGACTTGCTCGCAAAGGGCCAAAAAAGAGATTGTCTCGCCGTACACCGTTTACTTGAGCAACTCAGAGGAGAACAACAAAACTGGGACAAAGGGGCAAGCCTCACTGAGATCAAGAAAAAGCTCCTAGCAACCCATGCTGCTTTCGAGATCTACTCCAAGTTCTTTGAACTGCGCCAGAACAACACGGAAAAGGCGATTGTATCAGCTGCATCAGGGACCTCCTTCGACCTATTCCAGGACACGAAGGGAGGCGACACCTTAATGGGGCAGAGCAAGCTTTTTTGGGACAACTGGAAGACTCTACGCGCCAACAGAGAAAAGGTCATGCTGCAATGGGTACGCTTTTGTCTGTCCAAGTCGCCTACAGCCCTCTTTTATGGGCATATTGTGAGCACGCTCCTTAATGCTAGACAAATCACTGCTCAAGAAGATCACCCCAAAGACCATCAAGACCAACTTTGGCTTACCGGAAAATCACCCGTCGCACTACGTGATTTTCTATATCTTCTTTATGAAAACGAACTCGCGAACCAAGAGATAAAGATCGAACTGATCAATGGAAATATCCTAGAAACAGAAAGTCACCCTATCTTGAAATCTTGCCAAGATATTTTGCATCAGTCCATTCAAGAAATCGACCAGCCCATCCTCGTGCTTCACTTCCCTGCAGGGAAGCTCAACTCCAGAAAAGCTTCTGTAGCACCTTACATAAGAACAAAAAAGCCCTAAGACTGAAACCACCCCCTTGGCCAAGGAGACCTCTAGAAGGAGAGCCCCCAAGCTATAAGAGCAACCTAGGCTCCTTTCTCTTTTTCACTGATGGAAGACTCTCGCCCTTCCTCAATGATCTCGAGACTGACTCTCAACCCATTTCGACTTGCGATGGACATCAACAAAGTCCTAAGGGCGTTAATAGTCTTCCCTTCCTTTCCGATCACTTTTCCTACATCGGTCTTTTCAACGTAAAGCTCAATGATGAGGGTGTGTACCCCAGCGATCTCGTTGATGGCCACCCTCTCAGGGAAATCGACGAGATTCTTGACGACGTATAAGACGAAATCTCTCACAGTTTAGCCCTCTCCTGATAAAAACCCATACCCGAGACAATTCAACTTAAAAAGGCCTACGACCTCCAGAGAAGGCCCCCCTCCCTGGAAAAGCCAAATGCCAGCGCACATACTACAAGAAAGGCTAATTAAATGAAAACAAGGACAGAAACCATTTCAATTTTCACAGAACCTTTTGAGGCTACTTTTTGTTCTGAGAGGTCGATAAATCAAAAAGACCCTTCAAGTCAAAACCATAACGAGAGCAGCAAAGAGCAAAATCGACCGGAAAAGATGTTTCAAGAGCGATTTTTGTCCGATAAACAGGATGCAAGAATTCCAAACGAAATGCATGCAACATATGACGTTGCACATTTTTTTCTGGAGTTCCATACAGTTTATCCCCAATCAAAGACATGCCCATAAGTTTCAAATGCACACGAATTTGATGTTGTCTTCCTGTCAAAGGAAAAGCAGAAAGCAGAGAAACTTGGTTTTCGAAATCGTGCTCCAAAAACTTCGTATGAGCATATCTTCCACGAAGCACAGAAGAGGCCCTCATTTTTTTTCTATCTCTAGGGTCCCTTCCAACAGGAACATCTATTTCTAAAGGAGTAGCACGAAGTCTTCCACGAGCTAATAAGAGGTATTCTTTTTTGACTTCTCTCCTCGCAAACTGTTCAGAAAGGTCCTTTTGCGCTTGTATCGTTTTAGCAGCAAGGAGCAACCCTGATGTTTCGCGATCTAACCGATGAACGATCCCTGGGCGTAAGCTGGGAGAAGCCTCATCCTGTTCTACACAGCAACGGTGCAAAAAAGCGTGAGCAAACGTCCCCTTATGGTGGCCCGGACCAGGATGAACAACCATGCCTGCAGGTTTATCCACTACAAGAAGAAAATCATCCTCGTACACCACTTGTAAAGGAATAGGCTCAGGGACAAGGAAAGAAAGAGCAGGAGAGTCAGGCAAAAACTCTACCTCAACACGATCCTCAGTGTGGACAAAAGAAGATTTCCTCTCCTTTTTTCCATTCACGCGCACACAACCGCTTTCGATCAAACGATGGAAATAAGAACGGGAATGAGATGGATACTTCTTGGTCAGCCAGACATCAAGGCGAGTTCGACCCATTTACCCCTTGTAGGCGTCCTTAATCCTTTTCATAGACCGTCGAGTCTCAGCCAGTACGGCCAAAGCCAAAGACCTTTCGAAGTTTTCTCGGAAAACTGGAGAAACAGCATCCAAGTCCTTGAGACTTCTGAACTCTAATTTAGACGGAAAATTCACGTTCTCTAACGCTTCATCACCACTTAGCCCCATCCGCCGCATAGAACGAGACAGCTCCTCGAAAGACAAAGACTCTTCTTGACTGCTACCCAGCTCCAACCCGGACTGATCCTGCTGCA
>NZ_QQBG01000018.1 GCF_003339615.1 Candidatus Similichlamydia laticola | reverse complement strand
TGGCATCGGTATTTACAGAGGCATCGAAAGACGGTCCCTCGCCTCTGGACATGAGAGAGTTCTCTCCTACAACGTCACCCGGTACGCTAAACTGTTCGAATGTCGTGTCATTCATAAAGCACCATTCTTCTCCAGAAGCGTAGAGAAATCTGAGCTCAACCTCCTCCACATCAGCTTGTTCAAGTTTCTCGCCAGACTTAAAATTGCGATCTAAGACACGCTCCGTTATCAAATGCTTAAGGCGGATACGGCAAAATGCTTGGCCTTTCCCGGGCTTGACGAATTCGACAGAAATCACAGTGTAAGGTTCTGATTCGACCTTCACTTTCTGACCAGGTTTGAGGTCTTTAACATCTACTGAGGACATAAATAGATTCCAAGTTTTGAGGGGGCAAGGATTTGCTCACCAATTAGGCTATAATACATGAGAGACTAATTGCATATATTCCTCTGGTTCGGTTGGGGCAGAGATCCTTTGCTGTAGCTGCTTATGCAATTCATGGTAGGACCTTTCGATCTTAAGCAGTACGTGTCCAGGATCACCTTTAATTTTAGCTATTCGAATGGCTGTAATGTTTTTCGTTGCTGCTAAGAGTTTAATTTTAGTGACGACAAAAAGCCACTGCAGCCTCTTAGGCAAAACAGGCCCTCCAAATCGGTCAATAAGATCTCGTTCTAATTGGTCTAACTCGTCCAAAGACTGGCATTCACCAATGCGGTGAGAGAAGTGGAGACGCAGGTCTAGTTCCGGAATGTATTCTTCTGGAATGCCAGGTTCACAATCAATAGTTTCAAGAGCAATAATCACTTCGTTTGGATCTTTAACCATTACCTCTTGCTCTCCTTTGGCGGAGGCAATTGCTTTTTTCAATAGTCTACAGTAGAGGTGGAATCCAATTGTCGAAACGTGTCCTGATTGTTCAGTGCCCAATATGTTGCCACACCCCCTAATCTCGAGATCTTGCATGGCAATTTTCATTCCTCCGCCTTGCTTACAAGCCATTTGTAAGGCTTCGATTCGGTGACGACTTTCGTCAGTGAGTTGCGATTCTGGCGGAATCAGAAAGTAAGCGAAGGCTTTCTTATCCCATCTTCCTACACGCCCTTTCAATTGATAAAGATTGGCTAGTCCAAATGTGTGGGCTTGATCAATAATAATGGTATTAGCGTGTGGAATATCTATTCCATTTTCGATGATTGTTGTTGAAATTAAAAGATTGATCTCTCCTTTTTTGAACGAATGAAACACGTCTTCAATGTTTTCAGGGGGCATTTTGCCATGGGTAATGCCAATTTTTGCTTGAGGGACTAAATTGCGCAGGTAGTTGGCAAAGGCATAAAGAGTTTCAATACGGTTGTGTATAGCATAGACACCACCTCCACGCGCAAACTCCCTTTTAATTGCGTTTTTAATGCATGGATCAGACTTTTCCATTACACATGTATGAATGGGTAATCGTTCTTGTGGTGGTGTGGAAATAATAGAAAGCTCTCTTGCTCCGATCAAGGACATATAAAATGTTCTAGGAATGGGCGTAGCTGAGAGCGTCAAACAATGTGCGTTTTGGGAGTAAAGCTTTAAGTGCTCTTTTGCTTTTACGCCAAAACGTTGCTCCTCGTCTACAATGATAAGACCGAGATTGTGAAATCTGAGATTTTTACCTAGTAATCGATGTGTTCCAATAACAATATCGACAGTGCCATTTGCAATATCTTGTTCAAATCGACTTGATTCGTTTTTCTTGGTTAGTCTCGAATAATGAACGAGGCGCAGGCCAAAAGGTTCCATTCTTGACTGAAATGTTTCGTACTGCTGAAGAGCAAGAATTGTTGTGGGAACAAGAACAGCAACTTGTTTTTTCCCATCTACGACCATTTTGAACGCTGCACGCATCGCCACTTCTGTCTTGCCAAATCCTACATCCCCGCAAATCAGTCTATCCATGATTCTATTGGAACACAGGTCATTTTTGACTTCTTTAATGACTTTGATCTGATCTGTTGTAGGACAGAAGGGCACATTTTCTTCGAAAGTCACTACAGCTTCACTATCTGGTGGGCATGGAGTACATGAATAGGTTTGCCGTTCTGCATAGAGCCTAACTAAGTCTTGTGCATAGACCTGTACAGATTCCTCTGCTTGAGCACGTATTCTTTTCCATCGGTTTGATCCTAAAAGGTCTAATTTGGGAGGCTTATCCCTTGTGTTGACATAAGTGGTAATCAGGTGTGCTTGATGGATAGGAACGTACAAAAACGATTTGCCAGCGTATTCTAAACAAATAAACTCTCCCTCATGTCCAGAGGCGAGGGACCGTCTTTCGATGCCTCTGTAAATACCGATGCCATTTGAAAAATGAACAACGTACTCCCCTGGAGAAAAGACAGAAATAGGGTCTTCTGGAGAGGAATAGGTTAGGCTACTGCTAGTACGTTTGAATAGAGGCTTTCTAAGCAGATCATTAGTAGAAATAAGAGCTAAACGATTTGGAATATGAATCACACTAGAGAGCAGTTGTCCTGTGATAGAGTGTGTACAATTCTGAGTCTGCTTTAATTTGGATAGGATTTTTTTCTGTTCATGCTTGCTTTTGGAGACCAATGTCACCTGGTAGTTTTGGTTAAAAACTTCTTGAAGAGCTGAATAGAAAGGGTTTGGTTCTATGTCTTTTTCGTAAGCATCTTGAAAACTTTCTGGAAATTTAGAGAAGGGACATTCTACACAGGGGACTTCCTGGCTCAGATTCATCCATTCCAATTTTCTAAGAAATTTTTTTCCAGAGAGAGGAGTAGAAAAATGAGAAAGGTCATCATGAGGAAACCCCATTGCTAGGCAACGATCAGATAGGAGAAATTCTTTTATCTTCACGAAAAAACGTTCTGAAGTTACTTCTTCCATATCAATAAGGCGATCTTCTACTTTTTCCATCCCATCGAAAAAAAGAACCCAATTCTCCAAATGGTCAAAAAGGGGAACCAAATGGGGGAGAACCTGCTCTTGGGCTGGGAGAAGCTTCAGAAATGTCTTTTCTTCTATAGACCGTTGGCTTCTTGGATCAAACGTTCGAATAGATTCAATTTCGTTGCCCACAAACTCCAAACGAAAGGGAGAGGCAAGATGAGGTGGAAAAATATCAAATATAGCTCCACGTTTTGCAAAAGTTCCCTTGGATACAACAAGAGACTCCCTGAAGAATCCCATGGTTTTGGCTAAGTCTTCCAGTGCATGAGGAGAGCAATTTTCACCCTTATTGAAGATAAGTTCGTGGTCTTCTATTGACTTTTTAGAGAACGTTTTCTGAAGGAAAGCCTCCGGTGTTGTCAGAATGATCTGAGGCTGTTTCTGCATGCAAGCTAGTAAAACTTGGATGCGTTTACCTGTAGTTGTTCCTGTTGGTAATTGCCCCTCTTGAGGTAAAAATTCCCAAGCAGGAAATTCAAGAGCCTCTTCGCCAGTAATAGAAAATATTTCCTCTGCCACTTGTGATAGGAGGAGTGGATCAGGATGTATCCAAATGACGCTTTTTTGTCTCTTTAGTTTGATCCAAGCGGCCAAAAGTGTCTTACTTGTTGTCCAGAAATCTTGCCCGAGTACAAAACGACTCTTAGGTGAGGGGCAAAAAAGCTCCCCTTCTTTTTCAAAAAGATCGAGAAAGGATGTGATCATGTTTCTGGGGGTGTTGGGAGAGAAGATAGGAGAGTAGATAGGAGTTCATCAAATGCATCTAAAGGCGCAACGAATTGGCACAAGAGATTGGATCCACCTCCTACACAGCACGCAGGCATCTTTTGTAAAATTTCTTTTGCGGAAGGAAAAGGTGCTCTTGCATGTTTAGTATTTAGAGTACTATGAATGAAGCCGTCTTTACGAGTGTAAAGCCAGACTAGATCAAATCGTTTTTCACGATGAACAAGCTCACTAAGAGAACGCATATCCGAGGTCCATTTGGGATCCAAGGGGTGGTAGAAGACTTTCCAGAAGGGGGAAAGTGCTTTTTGTTTCTCTATCCACTCTTTAGTAAGGCTTTGAAAAAGGAGAACTTTAGTCTCTTTGATCTCATTTTCCAGAGTTTTGATCTTTCGTAAAGCACTTAGCGCTTTTTCTTCGAGAAACTCTTCTTGAGTTTTAAAAGCATGTACGAGCCGTTTGCTCCTCATGGTTTGTTCCCTAATACGTGTTTCAGCGGCTAAACCTGTCACAGCTTCGATTCTACAAATCCCTGAAGCGATAATTTGACTTTTTGTGATTTGAAGCAAGCCAAGCTCACCTGTTTGAAGGACATGTGTGCCTCCGCATAACTCTTCAGATACACCATCTATTCCCAAATCTATCGTCACGACACGTACGACTTCACCGTACTTCTCATTAAAAAATTGCTTGATAGATGTGTCGCTTCGAATCTCATCGTACTTTTTTTCTTCCGTTTCCACAAAGCCGTTACGGCGGATCAACTGGTTTAAGTGCTTTTCGATGGAGTTGATCTCATCTAGGGATAAATGTTTATGATGGTTGAAATCAAAACGAAGTCGTGCAACATCAACTAAAGATCCGGCTTGACGAATATGAGATCCAAGATGTT